>NZ_NKUH01000070.1:0-59334 GCF_009192895.1 Xanthomonas sp. LMG 12460
GGCTGGGAAGTGGTCACGGGCGGCGGGGTCGGCGGAAAGGCGGCGATTTTAACAGGCCGCATTGGCGCTAGGCCCGCATTCGGGCAACAATTCGCCCCGGATACGCCGAGTACTGGACCCTTCATGCGCCGCAGCCTTGCCTTCCTCCTGTCTTTCGCGCTGTGCCTGCCCGCCGCGACCGCCCTGGCCCAGGCCGAGCTGCGCACCGAGGGCGACGTGGCCGGCGCCACCGGCCCCTACGATGCCGAGGTGCCGGTCAACAGCCAGAGCGAGGCCGACCGCAACGGTGCCCTGTCCCGCGCGCTCGGCGTGGTGCTGGGCAAGATCTCCGGCGACAAGGGGGTGATGTCGCGGCCCGGGGTGACCCAGGCGCTGCGCAACGCCAAGAACCTGGTCGACACCTTCGACTACCGCCAGGACCAGGGCACCTCGCCGAGCGGTGCGCCCACCTTCCGCACCATCCTGGTGGCGCGCTTCCGCCCGCAGGACGTGGACGGCCTGGCCGCGGCGCTGGGCCTGCCGGTGTGGCCGCAGCCGCGGCCCAAGCCGGTGGTGTGGCTGGCCATCGACGACGGCAGCGGCCCGCGCCTGGTCGGCGTGCAGCAGTCCAACGCCGCGCGCAGCCTGCTCGACCGCGCGATCGAGCGTGGCTTCCGCCTCGGCCTGCCCACCGGCAACGCCGCCGAGCAGGCCCTGGCCGGCGCGATCTGGCGCCAGGACACCGCGGCGGTGGCCAGCGCCTCGTCGCGCTACAGCCCGCCGATGCAACTGATCGGCAAGCTGTACCGCGGCAAGGCCGGCGGCTGGACCGCGGACTGGACCTTCGTCGATAGCGGCAAGGTGCTGTCGACCTGGTCGTCCAGCGACGCCGACGCGCGCCGCGCCATGGCCAGCGGTGCCGACGGCGCCGCCGATGCCCTGGTCAAGCGTTATGCCAAGGCGGTCAGCGCCGGCCCGGCCGGGATCTATCGGGTGGTGATCACCGGCATCCGCAGCGCCGACGATTACCTGCGCGCCTCCGCCGCGCTGCAGAACGCCTCGGTGGTGCGGCGCATCGTGCCGGTCCGCGCCAACGGCGATCGCCTGGAACTGGATCTGGATCTGCTCAGCGGCGTGTCCGGCCTGAACCGCATGCTCGGCCCGGACGCCGCGCTGCAGCCGGTGGTCGCGCCGGTCGACGGTCCGGTGATCCTCAACAGCGAGCCGACGGAGTACCGCCTGAAATGACGCTGTCGCCCGAAGCCGAGATCGCGCTGTTCCTGCGCCGCCTGAAATGGACGGCGGTGATCGTCGGCGTGCTGTGGGTGGTGTGGCTGCTGGCGCCGATCCTGACCCCGTTCGTGCTGGCGCTGCTGCTCGGCTGGCTCGGCGACCCGCTGGTGGACCGCCTGGAGCGCGCCGGGCGCTCGCGCAACATGGCGGTGACCCTGGTGTTCGTGCTGATGGTGCTGCTGCTGGTGCTGGCGCTGGTGATCCTGGTGCCGATGCTGGAGCGGCAGATCGTCACCTTCATCGACGTGCTGCCGCAGGCGCGCGACTGGTTCATCGGCACCGCGATCCCGTGGGCCGAGCGGAAGACCGGGCTGGAGCTGATGGGCTGGCTGGATCCGGAGCGGCTGATCGACTGGATCCGCGGGCACTGGCAGCAGGCCGGCGGCGTCGCCGCGACCTTCTTCGGCTACCTGTCGCGCTCGGGCTTCGCGATGGTGACCTGGGTGGTCAACCTGGTGCTGCTGCCGATCCTGACCTTCTACTTCCTGCGCGACTGGGACCTGCTGGTCGCGCGCGTGGCCGCCACCATCCCGCGCAACCACGTCGGCACCATCACCCGCCTGGCGCAGCAGTCCAACGAGGTGCTGGGCGCGTTCATCCGCGGCCAGTTCCTGGTGATGCTGGCGCTGGGCGTGATCTACGCCGGCGGCCTGACCCTGGTCGGGCTCAAGCTCGGCCTGTTGATCGGCATCGTCGCCGGCCTGATCAGCTTCATCCCGTACCTGGGCGCGACCACCGGCATCCTGCTGGCGGTGCTGGCCGCACTGGTGCAGGCCAAGGGCTTCGACCTGCAGTTGCTGATCCTGGTCGGCGTGGTGTTCACCGTCGGCCAGTTGCTGGAAAGCTACGTGCTGACCCCGCGCATCGTCGGCGACAAGATCGGCCTGCATCCGGTGGCGGTGATCTTCGCGGTGATGGCCGGCGGCCAGCTGTTCGGTTTCCTCGGCATGCTGCTGGCGCTGCCGGTGGCGGCGGTGGCCAACGTGCTGCTGCACTACCTGCACGAGCAGTACCGGCAGAGCGACCTGTACGCGGGCGAGAAGTCGGCGATCCTGCTGGATACGGTCACCGAGCGCACCACCATCATCGAACTGCCGCCGCGCAGCCCCGACCAGCCGTGAGCGTGCCGCAACTGCCGCTGGCACTGCGCTATCCGCCGGAGCAGCGCCTGGATCGCTATCTGGGCGCGCCGGACGGGCTGCTGGCGCAGCTGCAGGCGGTCGCCGACGGCGCCGCCGACGACTGGGTGTACCTGTCCGGCCCCGCCGGTACCGGCAAGACCCATCTGGCCCTGGCGCTGTGCGCGGCCACCGAACAGGCCGGGCGCAGCGCCGCCTACCTGCCGCTGCAGGCCGCCGCCGGCCGCCTGCGCGATGCGTTGGAAGCATTGGAGGGCCGCGATCTGGTCGCCCTCGACGGCCTGGAAGCGATCGCCGGGCAGCGCGAGGACGAAGTGGCGCTGTTCGATTTCCACAACCGTGCGCGCAGCGCCGGGGTGACCCTGCTGTACACCGCGCAGGCGATGCCCGACGGCCTGGCGCTCAGCCTGCCGGATCTGCGCTCGCGGCTGTCGCAGTGCACCCGCATCGCCTTGGCGCCACTGGACGACGCCGGCCGCGCCGCGGTGCTACGCGAGCGCGCCCAGCGCCGCGGCCTGGTGCTGGAGGATGCGGCGATCGATTGGCTGCTGACCCACGCCGGCCGCGACCTGGCCGGCCTGATCGGCCTGCTGGAGCGCCTGGACCGCGAATCGCTGGCGGCGCAGCGGCGGGTGACGGTGCCGTTTTTGCGGAGGCTGGGAATCGGGAATGGGGAATCGGGAATGGGTAAAAGCTGAAGCGCGAGGACTGAAGCAGTACGTAGAAGCCAGAAGAACAAAAAGTAGCTTGCAATCGATGCACTGGTTGCCGCTGCAGACAAAGATGGTTGCGGGGGCAGGATTTGAACCTACGACCTATGATGGGCGACGACGTATGCCGTGGTTGAGGCTGCCGAAGCTCGCGGGAAATCAGCTTTTCCCGATTCCCGATTCCCGTTTCCTCATTCCCAGCCCCTCATCCAACTCCGCCAGCCGCTGCGGCGTCCCCACGTCGGTCCAGCGGCCAGGGTGGTGCAGGCCGTGCAGCTGGCCTCGTTCGGCCTGCGCACGCAGCAGCGGCACCACCGAGAAGCGGGGCGGCACGCCCGGCGCGGTCGGCGCCGGGGCGGCGATGGTCTGCCAGTCGCGCAGCAGGGCGGGGCGGTACATGCCGATGCCGGCGTAGGTGAGCAGCGGGTCGCCGGCGTTGTGCACGTGCCCGTCCTCCTGCAGGGCGAAATCGCCGTGCGCCGCATAGGCCGGCGGATCCACCAGCACCAGTTGCGCCAGGCCCGGCGGTTCGGGCGCCAGTCGGGCGAAATCGAAGTCGGTCCAGATGTCGCCGTTGACCAGCAGGAACGGCGCCTCGCCGAGCAGCGGCAGCGCGTGCAGCATGCCGCCGCCGGTTTCCAGCGGGGTGGCGCCTTCGTAGGAATAGGCGATGCGCAGCCCGAACGCGCTGCCGTCGCCGAGCGTCTGCGGGAACTGTTCGGCCAGCCACGAGGTGTTGATCACCACCTCGCGCACCCCCAGCGCGGCGAGCTTGCGCAGGTGCCAGACGATCAGCGGCGTGCCACCCACCGCCAGCAGCGGCTTGGGCGTGTGCGCGGTCAACGGACGCATGCGCTCGCCGAGGCCGGCGGCGAAGATCAGCGCCTTCATGCGCCGGCCGCCGCGCGCTGCGCCAGGGCCGGCTTGATCCGCGTCTGCAGCAGTTGCGCCAGCGGCTGCAGGCTGGGGTGCCGCGGCAATGCCTCGTCGAGGTAGGCGATGAAGCGCGGCACGTTGTCCAGGTACCAGGCCTTGCCGTCGCGGTAGTTCAGCCGCGCGAAGATGCCCAGGTTCTTCAGGTGGCGCTGCACGCCCATCCACTCGGCGTCGCGCAGGAATTGCGCCAGCGGCGGCACCGGAATCCCGGCCTGCAGCGCACGCGCGTGATAGCTGGCGAGCCAGGCGTCGACCTGCGCCAAAGGCCAGCTGACCGTGGTGTCCTTGAACAGGCTGACCGGGTCGTAGGCCACCGGTCCGGTCACGCAGTCCTGGAAATCCAGCACGGCGGGACCGTCGGCCGCCGGCATCAGGTTGCGCGGCATGAAGTCGCGATGCACCAGCACCTGCGGC
This sequence comes from Xanthomonas sp. LMG 12460, assembly GCF_009192895.1. Classification (NCBI taxonomy): domain Bacteria; kingdom Pseudomonadati; phylum Pseudomonadota; class Gammaproteobacteria; order Lysobacterales; family Lysobacteraceae; genus Xanthomonas; species Xanthomonas sp. LMG 12460. The sequence goes on from NZ_NKUH01000070.1 coordinate 4,472, forward strand.
TGGGTCAGCGCGTTGTCCATGAGCTGGCGCTGCACGCCGTGCAGGGCCGCGCGTTCGTCGGCATCCAGGGTGATGCCCAGGTGGCGTTGCAGGAACCACTCCTCGAACAGGCCCGCGTCGCGTTGCAGCAGCGCCTCGCCGAACACGCCCATGCCCGGCGGCGGCGCGATCGCCTGCAGCCGCAGCAGCTGGCCGAGCGCGGCGTCGAAGTGCGCGTCCGCCGTGTTCGTGTCCAGGCTCTGCGCCAGGGTCGGTTGGCCCAGGTCTTCCAGCAGCAGGAAGCCGGCCTCCGCGTCCTGCGCCAGGATCGTCGGCACCCGCACGCCGCCGCCGTGCAGCAGCGCGTGCATGCGCAGCCACGGCCGCACGTCTTCCAGGTCCGGCGGCGAATCCATCACGATGCGGCTGACGCCCGGGCCATGGCTGCGCCAGTAGCTGCGCTGGCCGGCGTCCACCGAGGCGCGCTGCAGCGTCGCCTGTGCGTCGTCCAGGGCCGTGCGCGCCCAGGCCAGGCGTTGCGCGGCGCGTGCCGCAAGGACATCGGGAACCATCGGGCTGGCGCTCATCGGCAGGCTGCGGCGGAAACGAGCCGCACAGCGTAAACGGGCGCCGCCGCCGTGGCGAGCGGCGCGCCGTGCCTCAGCGCTTGCTGGAGAACAGCCGCAACAAGGCGAGCAGGGCGATGGCGCCGAGCAGCGCACCGAGGAAGCCCGCCGGCTCGCCACGGCTGTACCAGCCCATGTAGTGGCCGAACCAGCCGGCCAGCAGCGCGCCGGCGATACCCAGCAACACCGTGAACAGACAGCCGGAGCGTCCGCTGCTGGGGCCGAGGAAACGCGCCAGCAGGCCGACCACGAAGCCCACCAGGATGATGTAGAGCCAGCTGTCGCTGCCGAACAGAGTGTGCATGGAGAGCGTTCCGAGCGCGGAGGGGGATCAGCGTCGGATCGTGCCAGATCGACTGTGATGGCGTCGATGCTTGGATGCGCGGCGCAGGCGGCACGCCCATGGAAGGCGGCCGCCCGCGCTGCACCGATGACACCATCGGAAAGGCGCCGCTTCGGAGCCGACGCCTCTCCCGCCGCAAGCAGGGGACGGATCAGTCACTCAGGAAACAGGCTTCGCCAATCCCGACTCCCGCCATCCCGACTCCCGCCATCCCGGCCCCATCAACAGCACCCATGCCCACCATGCTGCTCGCCGCCGGCCACCGCCGCGCTGCCGGTGGTCTCGCCGCGCAGGCTGGCGGCATGGTGGGCGGCGATCACCCGCGACACGCAGGCGGTGACCCGCTTGCCCATCGGGATGTGCAGGAACTCGTTCGGGCCGTGCGCGTTGGAATGCGGGCCGAGCACGCCGGTGATCATGAACTGCGCACCGGGGAACTTCTCGCCGAGCATGCCCATGAACGGGATCGAGCCGCCTTCGCCCATGTACATCGCCGGCTTGCCGAACGCCGCCTGCGAGGCCGCTTCGATCGCGTCGGTCAGCCACGGCGACTGCGCCGGTGCGTTCCATCCGGAGGAGGACTTCTCCAGCGCCAGCGACACCTCGGCGCCGTACGGCGGATCGCGCAGCAGCACGTCCTTGAGCAGTTCGCCGGCGTGCTTGCCGTCCAGTGTCGGCGGCAGGCGCAGCGACAGCTTCACCGCGGTCTCGGGGCGCAGCACATTGCCGGCCGAGGCCAGCGGCGGCAGGCCGTCGGCACCGGTCACCGACAGCGCCGGGCGCCAGGTGCGGTTGAGCACCAGCTCGGACAGGTCCTCGTGCATCGGCCGCATGCCGGGCAGGAACGGGAACTTGCTGTAGACCTCGTCGCCCAGCACCTCGGCGACCTTGCGCGCCTGCGCCAGCCGCTCCTCGGGGATGTCGGCGTACAGGCCGTCGACCTTGATCTTGCCGGTGGCTTCGTCCTCCAGCCGCGACAGCAGGTCGCGCAGCACGCGGAAGCTCGACGGCACCACGCCGGAGGCGTCGCCCGAATGCACGCCTTCGCTGAGCACCTTGACGCTGAAGTTGCCGCCGGCCAGGCCGCGCAGCGAGGTCGTGCACCACAGTTGTTCGTAGTTGCCGCAGCCCGAATCCAGGCACACCACCAGCGACGGCTTGCCGATCCGTGCCGCCAGATGGTCCACGTAGGCGGGCAGGTCGTAGCTGCCCGATTCCTCGCAGGCCTCGATCAGCACCACGCAACGCGCGTGCGGGATGCCCTGGTCCTGCAGCGCCTGGATCGCCGCCAGCGAACCGAACAGGGCGTAGCCGTCGTCGGCGCCGCCGCGGCCGTACAGGCGGTCGCCCTTGAGCACCGGCGTCCATGGGCCCAGGTCGGCGTCCCAGCCGGTCATTTCCGGCTGCTTGTCCAGGTGCCCGTACAGCAGCACGGTGTCCTCGCCGGTGGCGTCGCTGCTGGCCGGCACCTCCAGGTAGATCAACGGGGTGCGGCCTTCCAGTTGCACCACCTCCACCTGCAGGCCGGGGATCGCCTGCGCGCGCGCCCAGCGCTCCATCAGCGCCACCGCATCGGCCATGTAGCCATGCGCGACCCAATCGGCGTCGAACATCGGCGATTTGTTGGGGATGCGGATGTAATCGACCAGTTGCGGGACGATGTCGTCATCCCACTTTTCGCTCAGGAAACGGTCGATCTTGGCACTGTCCATGAAAAGCTCCGAAGTGATTGCACACGTGTGCAGCCATTCTACGCCCCGGTGCCCGTGTAGGGTTTTTCCTACACGGCGACGCGCCGTTTACCTGCTGTTTGTGACGCGTTCCGACGATAGGCTGTACCCATGTGGCGAGCGATGCTGACAACGCCGGCAGGAAAGGCCGGCGAAGTCCCCATCCAAGTCACAAGGAGCGTTGCCATGCAGTCTTTTATCGTGGTCCTGAAGTCGCTGGTCGTTGCCCTGATGCTGTCCGGTTCCGCGCTCGCCGCGGACAAGGTCAACATCAACTCTGCTGGAGCGGAGGAAATCGACCAGGTGTTGGTGAACGTGGGGGCCTCCAAGGCCCAGGCGATCGTCGACTACCGGCAGGCGCACGGACCTTTCAAGAGCGCCGAGGAACTGGCACTGGTGAAAGGCATCGGACTCAAGACGGTCGAGCGGAACCGCGACCGGATCGATGTGGGCGCCACGAAGGCACCCGCACCGACAGCCGCCAAGCAGGCAGCTGCCAAGCCGGTGGAAAGGCGTTAAAGGGATTTGCAACGAAAGGATAGGGCCGGCGCTGGACGCGCGGCCGCAGCCTCACTGAGCAGGATGCGAAGGGGGAAGGCAGGAAGCCGACAGGGAGGTACATCGTCGCCCGGCGTTGCACAGTGACGTGCAGCCGGGCGATGTTTTTTTTGGGCGCCATGGCGCCTCTTGCGTCGCATATTCGGGCTGGCCAAGGACAGGCCCCTTGCCCTGATCGTGCAGAATGCGCGCATGGACTGGTGCACGCTGCCCGCGCGGGTGATCCCCGCCAATGAGTATCGCCGCGAACGCTGGCGCAACGGCCTGGGCTGGACCCGGGAGATCCTGCGACTGCCGGCCGCCGGCGATGACTGGGTGCTGCGCCTGTCCATCGCCGAGATCGAGCAGGATGCCGCCTTTTCGCCTTTCCCCGGGATCGACCGCGAACTGGTCCTGCTGCGCGGCAACGGCGTGCGCCTGCGTTTCGACGACGGCGAGGAACAGGTGCTGCAGGATCCTTGCGCGCGTCTGCGCTTCGCCGGCGAGCGGCCGCTGCGTGGCGAGTTGCTGGACGGGCCGACCCACGATTTCAACCTCATGTGGCGACGCGACCGGCTGCGCACGCAACTGCTGCACCGGCCGCTGGTCGGGCCGATGCTGTTCTTCGCCGAACCCGGTGTCGCCTGGGCCGTTCATCTTCTGGCAGGGCAAGCGCAGTTCGATGCGGCCAGCGGACTGCCGCCATTGGCGGCCGGCGACAGCGCCTGGTTGGCCGCCGATGCCAGGCGCCGCTTTGCTTTGAGCGGGGGCGGGGAGGTGTTGGCGATGCGCATCGAGGCCCTGCCGACGCCGGCGGACTGAGCCCGCTGCACCACGCGCGCGGCTCTTGCAGCGTCGACGCCGACCGCGTCCAATGCGCGAACGCGGCCATCCGGGCCGTACAGCGGAAGCCGACAGGTGCTCTCGGACAACAGGTGGTTGGCGAAAATTCTGGTGGCGGACGCGGACGCGGTCTTGCGCGACCGGATTCGCGATTACCTGGCGTGTTTCAACCTGCAGGCCCACGACGCCGACAGTGCGCCGCACCTGCAGGCGCAACTGGCGGCCGGGCATTACGACGCGGTGGTGCTCGATGCCGGCCTCGACGGTGCCGAGGGCCTGCGCTTGTGCCGGCAACTGCGCGACCGCGGCGACATCGCCATCGTGATGATGGCCGACCGCGCCGAGCCGGTGGACCGGGTGATCGGGTTGGATCTGGGTGCGGACGACTTCCTGGTGCGGCCGCCCGACCTGCGCGAACTGGTGGCGCGGCTCAACGCGGTGCTGCGTCGGGTGCGCGCGACCCAGCCGCCGGCAGCGGCGCATGGCGGCTGGCAGGTCGATGCCGCGCGGCACCAGGCGGTGGCGCCGGACGGGCGGACGATCCCGCTGTCGCCCGGCGAATTGCGGCTGATGGCGGTGTTCCTGGAGCAGCCGGGCGAGGTGCTCACGCGTGAGACGCTGCGCACCGCGCTGGGCGACGGCGAGGCCAGCATGCCTGCGGGCAGCCGCGGCATCGATCTGCAGGTCTCGCGGCTGCGCCAGAAGCTCGGCGACGACCCGCTGGTGCCGCAATGGATCCGCACGGTACGCGGCAAGGGCTATGTGTTCGAGCTGCAGCGCATGGGGTTGCCGGCGTCGCGCTGATGGCGCGACGGCGTGGCGTTCCTGGCGTCGCCGCGGCCGAAGCCGCAACCGTAGCAGTGGCGGTCGGGTCGCGGCGCGTTGTCCGGAACACGCCGGCGCCAGGTCTCGCGCGGTGCCCTGGTGTTCTCCCGGCCGCGGCTCATCCAGCAGCGTGCCGCGCTCAGCTCAGCCCCGTGCTAACGCCGCGAAGCCGCTGCTGAGCCGTTCCTGCACTGCGCCGTCCTGGCGCACCAGGAAGCGCACCGCCAGTCCTTCGCGCTCGGCGCAGGCCAGCCCGGCCTCCACACCGAGCACGCTCAGGGCAGTGGCCCAGGCATCGGCACGCATGGCATCGGCGGCCACCACCGTCACCGCGGCCAGCGTCGCGGCGATCGGTCGGCCGCGACGCGGATCCAGCAGGTGTCCATAGCGTCGTCCGTCCTGTTCGAAGTGGTGCCAGCGGTCGCCGGAGGTGGCCACCGCCAGGCCGTCGACCGCGAGCGCGCGCGGCGATGCGTCGCCATGCACCTGCTCGTCCGCAGCGGCCTCGATCAACACCCGCCACGGTTGCGCGTCCGGCTTGCGACCGTAGCCATAGAGATCGCCGCCGACCTCGACCAGTGCGCTTTCCACGCCATGCGCACGCAGCGCCGTCGCTGCCAGGTCGACGCCGTAGCCCTTGGCGATCGCCGACAGATCCAGATGCAGCCCGCCCGGCTGGTGCCAGCGGCCCGCGTCGTCGACGGTCAGCCGGCGCCAGTCGCCCGCGGCGCGGGCCTGTTGCAGTGCGGCGGGCTCCGGCACCCGCCGATCTCCGGCGGTGGCGCCGAAACCCCACGCGCCGACCACGGCGCCGATCGTGGGATCGAAGGCGCCGCCGCTGCGATGCGCCACTTCCAGCGCGCAGCGCAGCACCGTGTCGAACGCGGCGGGCAAGGCGTGCCAGGTATCGGCGTCGGCGCGGTTGTAGCGGCTGAGATCCGATTGCGCGTCCCACGTGCTCATCTGCGCGACGACCAGATCGAGCTGCGCCTGGATCGCATCGCGCAATGCGTGTAGGTCGCTGCGTTGGGGCGGCAGCAGCCTGGCGCTCCAGCGCGTGCCCATGCTGCTGCCGTGCAGCGTGGCGATGCCGGCGCTGGCGCGGACTGCGGTCGGTGAAGCGGGGCGACTCACGCGTCGACCCAGTGCGACCGTACAACGGCAGCGCGCAGGTGCCCTACGCTGCGCGACTGTGTGCCGGCGGCATGTTCGGCGTTCCGGTCGCCACGCCCGCTCATGTCTCCGACCAGTCGCGCAGCAGGTTGTGGTAGACGTTGGTCAGGCGCAGCAGCGCCGCCGCGTCCGCGCCGCTGGCGGTCAGCGCCTGGATCGCGGTGTCCAGGTCGAACAGGGTCTGCCGCCGGCCGGCGTCGCGCACCAGGCTCTGCACCCAGAAGAACGAAGCCAGCCGCGCGCCGCGCGTCACCGGCGCGACCCGATGCAGGCTGCTGGACGGATACAGGATCAGGTCGCCGGCGGGCAGCTTGACCTCGTGTTCGCCGTAGGTGTCGTGGATCAGCAGTTCGCCGCCGTCGTACTCCTCCGGCGCACTCAGGAACAGGGTGCAGGACAGGTCGCTGCGCACGGTCAGCGCCGGCTGCGCGGCGGTGGCGGTCTGGGTCATCACGGCGCCGTCGACGTGCAGGCCGTAGCTGCCGCCGCCGCTGTAGCGGTTGAAGCGCGGCGGGATGGTGCGCAGCGGCAGCGCCGCGGCGAAGTACAGCGGGCTGCGCGCCAGCGCGCTCAACACCGCCTGGCCGAGCTCCTGCTTCAGCGGCGAGGCGTCGGCCAGTTGCAGGTTGCGCTTGACCTGCGCGCCCTGCGCGCCGACGGTTTCGCGGCCGTCCACCCAGTCGGCGGTCTCCAGTGCCTCGCGAAACCGCGCGACTTCAGTGGCGGTGAGGATGTCGGGAATGTGCAGCAGCATGCGGCGCTCCGGCGGTGGACGCCCAGGATAGGGCGTCCACTGCGCGTTGGCAGGCGCGGTCGGTCAGAACCGGACCTCGGCGGTCAGCAGCACCGAGCGCGGCGCGCCGGGCGTGTAGCGGAAGCCGCTCTTGTTGATCGCGGCGACATAGTCCTTGTCGAACAGGTTGTAGGCGTTCAGGCGCAGCGCCACGTGGTCGTTGACTGGATAGCTCAGCACCGCATCCCACACGGTGTACGACTTCACGAACGCCGGCGTGCCGACCGCGCCGTCGCGGCCGCGCTTCATCTCGCCCGAGTAGCGCACGCCGCCGCCGACGGTCAGCCCGAACGGCAGGGTGTAGGTGGTCCAGGCGGTGAACGCGCTGTCCGGCGTGTAGGCCAGATCCTGGCTGCCGTCCTGCGAGACGGTCGTGCCTTGACGCACCCGCGCATCCAGCTTGGTGTAGCCGCTGGACAGCGACCAGCGCTCGGTCAGCTTGCCCACCGCCGACAGTTCGATGCCCTGCACGCGCTTCGCGCCGCTCTGGTAGTACAGCCCGTCGCTGCCCTGCACGATCTCGTTGTTCACGTCGGTACGGAAAAGCGCCAGCGTCGCGAACAGCGCGTCGTCGAGGAAGTTCCATTTCGTGCCGACCTCGGCGGTCTTGGCCTTCTGCGGATCGAAGCGCGGATTGTTGGCGTTGTTGGCCGAGGCGCTCAGTTCCAGCGTGCTGCCGCCGGGCGGCTGCTGCGAGGTGGCGAAGTTGGCGTATACGCTCACGTCCTCGTTGGCCTTGTAGACCGCGCCGAGCTTCCAGCTGAACAGCGTGTCGGCGATGTCGGTGTCCAGGCCGACCACGGTGGTGCAGGGCGCGGCGGTGGAGGTGGCGGAACTGCACACCAGGCTGTCGAAGTCGGTCTTGTAGCGATCCGCGCGCACTCCGGCCGTGACCAGGAAGCTGTCGCCGAACTTCAGCGTGTCGAAGGCATAGGCCGAGTAGGTGGTGGTGGTGCCATGGCTGCGCGCGCCGTTGCGCGCGGTGCGCAGCGGCGTGGTGTTCAAGTCCGGCGCATACAGGTTGGCCGGATTGGCCGCCAGCCAGGCGGCGCGGTCGACGATGTTGTGGCCCCAGCTGCGCAGTTCCTCGCGGGAGGCTTCCACGCCGGTGCTGAGGTTGTGCTGCACTGCGCCGGTGGCGAAGTCCACGCGCAGGTTCAACTGGTCGGCGAGGGTGGTGTACTGCTGGTCCTTGAAGGTCGGCAGGCTGCGCAGCATTGTCCAGGTCGCAGGATCCGCCGGATTCGGCGTGCGCAGGTTGGCGGCGTTGGGCATGAACGCGAACAGCAGGTAGTCCTGCTCGTTGCGGCCCCAGCGCGCGGTATTGGTCAGCTTGACCGTGTCGGACACGTCGTGCTCGATGCGGAAGGTGGCCATCTTCGCGGTCACGTCGTCGTGGTCGTCGCGGGTGCCGTAGAAGTTGCTGCTGTCCACGCGCGCCGCGCCGCCGAGCCACGGCCGTGCGGGGTCGGGCGAGCTGTAGCCGGGCAGGCCGATCGTCGGCACGCCGCCGTCGGGCACGTTGTCCTGCTTCACGTACAGCAGGTCGAGCAGGTAGCGCGTGTCGGTGCCCAGGCCGAACGCCAGCGACGAGGCCAGGCCCCAGCGCTTGTTGACGACATGGTCGCGGCCGATGGCGTCGCTGTCCTGGCCCATCACGTTCAACCGCAGCGCGCTGCTGGCGCCCAGCGCCTGGTTCCAGTCCGCGGTCGCGCGGCGCTGGCCATGGTCGCCGCCGGACAGCGTGGCGCTGCTGGCGTTGTCCAGGTGCGCCTGCTTGCTGACCAGGTTGATCGCGCCGGTCGGCGCGCTGCGGCCGTTGTCGGTGCTGGCCGGGCCTTTCTCGACCTCGATCTGCTCGATGTTGAACACGTCGCGCGAGATCGAGCCGAGGTCGCGCAACCCGTCGACGAAGATGCTGCTGGAACTGTCGAAGCCGCGCATGTAGATCGCATCGCCGGTGCTGGTGTTGCCGTTCTCGCCGACATAGAACGTGCCCACGCCCGGGCTGTTGCGCAGCGCTTCGGTGAGAGTGGTGGCGCCCTGTTCGTTGAACAGGTCCTTGCCGATGATGTTGAGGGTCTGCGGGGTGTCGATCAGCGGCTGGGTGAACTTCGGCGAGTCCGGCACTTCCACCAGGTAGCGCTTGGCGCGCTGGGCCTGCACGTCGACCTTGTCCAGCGTGGTGGGCTGGTCGCCGGTGTCCGCATGCGCGGGGGAAAGCAGGCTCAGCCCACCGAGCAGCACGGCGGTGGTGAGGGTCGGCGCGGCGGCCTGGCGGGTCACGGTGTGTTTGCGGCGCTTGATCGGGGAGGTCATGGGCGGTTCGGTTTGCAGGAGGGACGGCACCCCGATCGCGGACAGCGGCCGTCCCCCAGTGGGAGCGGCCGCGGCGGCGAGATCGGGCGGCTGGGCGAAACGGTGTCTGCCGCGCATGCGATGCAGGCAGTGCATTCATTTTCCATGCAAATGCGAATTGTTTGCAATCTCTTTGTCATCGGTGCCGGTCCGCCGCGGTTCGGATAGCCGGACTCGCCAGAAAATGCGGACCATCGACCGAGGCGCGCAATCGGCCAAAGGACCCGGCACTGAGTGGTTTGGGGCCCGTCCGTGCGGGCGCGCGACGCCAGCGCCGACCAGACGGGCGCTGCGGGTAGGTGGAAGTCCGAACTAGGGGCGGTAGAGAGGCGCGCCGGTGTCAGGCAGCCGATGCTGCCCGGAGATGGCGTGGTACCGACGGCGCAGGGTCGCTGCCGGATCGTCGCACCAGGTGCGTTTCAACGTATGCCGAAGGAGCGGGTGGTGCAGTGCCAGATTGCGTGTCGCCATGAGCGTCGCCAGTGTCGGCGGACCACGAAGCCAGGCCGATACTCGCCCTCTGTGCAAGGGCGGCACGCGCCAATGCTGTCGGGATTGGCCGCTTGCGGCGCCGTCCTGCGGCACCGCAAGCAGCGGGGTTCAGGCCGCCGCGGCCTGTGCCACGCGCGGGCCTTCGCGCAGGGCGCGGCCGATCAGCCCGACCAGCAGATCCAATTCCTGGCTGTCCATCGCGAAGTGCGGGGTGAAGCGCAGCGAGTTCTCGCCGCCGTGGATCACGTTGACGCCGTGCTGGCGCAGCCACTCCTCGGTGGAGCCGGCGCCGTAGCATTTGTACTGCGGGGCCAGCGCGCAGGAGAACAGCAGGCCGGTGCCCTGCACCTGGGTGATGGCGCCGCCGAGTTCGGCCTTGAGCTTCTCCAGCTTCTGCACCGCCTCGGCGCCGCGCTCGCGGATGTTGGCGCGCACCTGCGGGGTCAGCTGCGCCAGGGTCGCGGTGGCGACGTCGAGCGCGCGCGGGTTGCTGGTCATGGTGTTGCCGTAAGTGCCCTTGCGGTACACCTGCGCCGCGTGCTCGGTCACTGCCAGCACCGACAGCGGGTACTGCGCGGCGTTGAGCGCCTTCGAATAGGTTTCCAGGTCCGGCGGGTCGAGCTGCTCGAAGCCGGGATAGTCCACCACCGACAGCACGCCGTGCGCGCGCAGGCCGGCCTGGATCGAGTCGACCAGCAGCAGGCTGCCGTGGGTGCGGGTCAGTTCGCGCGCGGCGGCATAGAACGCCGGCGGCAGCGCGCGGCCGGGGTCGCCTTCGCCCATCACCGGCTCCAGGAACACCGCCTCGATGAACCAGCCGTGCTGCTCGGCCTCGGCGAAGGCGCGGCGCAGCGCGTCCACGTCGTAGGGCGCGATGGCGATCAGCCCATCGTCGCCGCGGTAGCTGGCCAGGTGCTGCAGATAGGTCTTGCGGCTGGAGTCGGAGTACATGCCGGGCCGGTCGGTGCGGCCGTGGAAGCTGCCCTTGACCACCAGGCGCTTGATCCTGGCGCCGGCGTGGCGTGCGCCCGGATCGGTCTGCAGCTTGGCGTTGATGTCGACGATGCGTGCGGCCAGGCCCACCGATTCGGAACCGGAATTGAGGCACATGAAGCGGGCGTACGGACAGCCGCCGCGACGGTGGCCGATCTCCGCACGCAGCGCGCGTTCGAAGCGCAGCTGCGACAGGTTGGGGGTCATCACGTTGGCCATCACCTGCGGCCGCGCCATCGCCTCCAGCACCGCCTCCGGGGTGTGGCCGAAGCCGAGCATGCCGTAGCCGCCGGCGTCGTACAGCACGGCGCCCTTCAGCGTGACCACCCACGGGCCGCGCGCGCTCAACGCCACGTACGGGGTCACCGCGTCGTCGGCGTAGAAATTGACGAACCCGGCCTGCAGGCGGCGGATCTGCTCGGTCTCGTCGAGGTCGAGCAGGTCGCCGAACTCCGCGGCGATGCGCGCGTAGTCCGCACCGGCCGCGTCGATCGCCGCGCGCAGCGACGGATGCGAGGCCGCCAGGCGCGCGATGCTGGCGTCGTCCAGGCCCTGGGTCAGGCGATCGCCGGCGTGGGCACGGAGCGGGGCGAGGGGGCCGAGTACGGTCATGGAGATCTCCTGAAGGCGGGCTGTCTGGCGACGATCCTTTCTATTATCGGGACAGGATCGTCGAATGGCAGCGTGAATCCGTGCAGGAATTGACGCATTTTCGTCGATTCGACGAAAATCGGTGGTCATGAAGATCACCGCCTCCGACGATGCCCTGCTGTCGCTGCTGCGCGAGGACGCGCGCGCCTCCACCGCCCAGATCGCCCGTCGCCTGGGCGTGTCGCGGACCACCGTGCAGAGCCGGATCGAGCGCCTGGAGCGCGAGGGCGTGATCTGCGGCTATACCGTGCGCACCCGCGACGACTACGAACAGGGCCATATCCGCGCGCACATCCTGATCACCGTGCTGCCGAAGAAGATGACCTCGGTGGTCAAGGCACTGCGCGAGATCGATGCGGTGCGCGTGCTGCATTCGGTCAGCGGCTCCTTCGACCTGATCGCGCTCGGCGTGGTACCGGGCGTCAACGACATGGACGAACTGACCGACCGCATCGGCGCGCTGGACGGGGTGGAGCGCACTACCTCGTCGATCATTCTGTCCACAAAATTCGAGCGCTGAAGCGCCGGGATTCGGAATTGGGGATTCGCAAGAGCGGGATCCCGCTTCTGCTTCAACGAATCCCCAATCCCGAATGCCCAATCCCGGCGCCGCTACAATGGCCGGCCCATTCCCGATCTCCCCCGGCGCCTTGAAAAAGTCCGATTTCCACTACGACCTGCCTGAAGACCTGATCGCGCAGGAACCGCTGGCCGAGCGCTCGGCCAGCCGGCTGCTGCTGGTGCCGCCGGCGCCGGCGCCCTTCGCCGATGGGCATGTGCGCGACCTGCCCGAGTTGCTGCGTGCCGGCGACCTGCTGATCTTCAACGACACGCGGGTGATCCCGGCGCGGCTGTTCGGGCAGAAGAGCACCGGCGGGCGGGTCGAGATCCTGATCGAGCGGCTGCTCGGCGGCCAGCGCGCGCGGGCGCAACTGGGCGTGAGCAAGTCGCCCAAGGCCGGCGCACGCATCGCCCTGGATGCCGGCGGCGAGGCCGAGGTGCTGGGCCGCGATGGCGAGTTCTACCAGTTGCAGTTCCATGTGGACGGCGCGCTGGAGCACTGGCTGCAGCAGGCAGGACGCTTGCCGTTGCCGCCGTACATCCGCCGCGAGCCGGGCCTGGACGACCGCGAGCGCTACCAGACCGTGTTCGCGCGCGAGGCCGGCGCGGTCGCCGCACCGACCGCCGGGCTGCATTTCGACGCGCCGCTGCTGCAGGCGCTGCAGCAGCGCGGGGTCGAGGTCGGGCACGTGACCCTGCACGTCGGTGCCGGCACCTTCCAGCCGGTGCGGGTGGAAGCGCTGGAGCAGCACCAGATGCATCGCGAGTGGCTCAACGTCGGCGCCAGCCTGGTCGAGCAGGTACGGCACACGCGTGCGGCCGGCGGCCGCGTGATCGCGGTGGGGACCACGGTGGTGCGCGCGCTGGAGAGCGCCTCCAAGGACGGCGAACTGCATCCGTTCGCCGGCGAGACGCAGATCTTCATCTTGCCGGGCTATCGCATCCGCAGTGTCGACGCGATGGTGACCAACTTCCATCTGCCGGAAAGCACGCTGCTGATGATGGTCTCGGCCTTCGCCGGCCGCGAGCGCATCTTCGCCGCCTATCGCCACGCCATCGCCGAGCGCTACCGCTTCTTCAGCTACGGCGACGCGATGCTGTTGTGGAGCAGCGAGACGCCGGCAGACCGCGTGGGCTGACTCGCGTGAGGTCGTGCGGTCGTGGCGGCCGTCGATCGAACGCGTCGGCGAAGATGGTGGCGTTGTTACGCCCAGCCGGTGAACGCATCGACGACGCGTGCGCCGCGCACCGATGAGCGGGCGTCGTCGCGCTGGCGGTGCATGACCTCGCGCCTCGCCTCTGGCCTGCCGCTGCACAAAATGCAAGCCACCGCAAAGCGTCGCGAAACCAGCCTGCATCCGCGTGATTGCACGAGGCGGCGCTCGTACCCTCATCCGCCCCTTCGGGGCACCTTCTCCCGAGGGGAGAAGGGAGAGGCCAAAGCCCCTCTCCCTCCGGGAGAGGGGGGTGAGGGTGAGGCAGTGCGCAGCGACAGCCCATCAACCCCGCATCGCGCAGACACGGTATCGCGCCCGTATCAACGACCATGCAGCAGCAGGGGCCAGACGTTCTTGCCAATCCTCAAGGGCTTCACCACGGCCGCAGGCCCGTCATCCCGACTCCCCGATCCCGACTACTTGATCGGCTCGTCCAGCATCAGTTCGCGCACGAACCGCACCGGCGGGGCGCCGTAGGACAGCACCTGGTCGTGGTAGGCCTTGAGGTTGAACTTGTCGCCAAGCTTGTCCTGCATCGCCTTGCGCAGGTCCAGGTGCTCCTGCACGCCGACGAAGTAGGTCGGCAGCTGCGCCGAGGTCAGCTGTGCGCGCACCCACTTGCCCTCGGCTTCGCTCTGCTGCTGGAAGGTGTCGTGGACCATCAGGTGCAGCGCCTGTTCCTTGCTCCAGCCGTCCACGTGCACGCCCTGGTCGAGCAGTGCGTTGGCGATGCTGCGCAGATAGAACTTCAGCTGCACCAGGTGGAACAGCGGATCGTTGTCCAGATAACCCTGCTCCTGCATCATCCGCTCGGTGTACACCGCCCAGCCTTCGGCGAACACGCCCGAGCGCAGCACGCCGCGCAGCGTGGACGGGAACTTGGCCGAATGCCAGCCTTCCACGTAATGCCCGGGCACGCCCTCGTGGATGCTCAGCAGGTGGATCATGCGGCTGTTGTACTCGCGCAGGAACGAGTCGGCCTGTTGCGCGTTCCAGTCGTCGGGGATCGGCGACACCGCGTAGAAGGTCTTCAGGTTCTTGTCCAGCGGACCGGGCGAATCGCAGTACGCCACCGCCACGCCGCGCTGGAATTCGGGCATCAGGATGATGTCCACCGGCGCGTCGGGCAGGGTCACCAGATCCTTCTTGCGCACGAAGTCGGTGGCATCGGCCAGCGAGGCCTTGGCGTCCTCGACCACCTTGTCGCGCGCCGGATGCTGCGCATAGGCCAGCTCCAGTGCGGCCTCGATCGCCTTCTGCTGCTGTTCGTCGCTGGGCGCATCGACCAGGGCCGGCGCGCCGGGTTTGTCCTTGAGCACGGTGCGGGCGATGCCGTACATGTCCTGGCGCACGCGCGAGAGCTCGGCCTCGGCGCGCTGTTTGATCTCGGCGCGCGACAGCGAGGAGTTGAGCGCGAACTTCAGCTTCTGGTCGTACTTCTCCGCGCCGAGGCGGAAGTCGCCCTTGGCGTTGGGCACCAGGGTCTGGTCCAGCCAGGTCTGCTGTTCGGCCACGGCCTTCTTCAGGCCCTCGATCGCCGCCTGCAGGCGCTGCGCGTCGGCCTGCGGCAGTTCCTGGATGTGCGGGGCGATGAAGCTGTCGACGATGCTGAGGATGCCGCGGTTCTGCTTGGCCACGGTCTTGGCGCTGATCTCCGACACGCGGGCCGGGTCCAGGTTGGCGCGCGCCTGCGCGAACAGCGCCGGGATCTTCTCCATGCGCGCAGTGGCCGACTTCAGCCGCTCCGGCAGCGGCGCGAACTCGCGCGCCATCAGCCCGTAGATCGCGCCGCCGGCCAGGCCGTTGTAGACCTGTGGATCGGTCGCCCAACCTTGTGCCACCTCGCTGTTCCAGATGTCCGACTGCAACTGGTTGCGCAGGATCGCCGCGTCCACCTGGTTCTCGCGCGAGAGCTTGGTGACGTCGAGCTTGTCCAGCTCGGCCAGCAACTGCTTGCTCGCGTCCAGGCTCTTCTGCCGGCCCGCGGCGCTGAGGTCGTCCAGTTCGCTGTCGTAGCGGTGATCGCCGGTCTGGGTGGCGCCGACCGGGGACAGCTGCATCCAGGTGTCGACGGCGCGCTTGGAAAGCGCGTCGAACGCAGTGTCGGCGGCCGGGTCCGCCGCGGCGGCGGCCGAGCCGGGGGCGGCGTTGCTGGCGGCAGGCGCGTCGGCGGGTTTCTGGCAGCCGGCAAGGGCGGCGAGCAGGGCGGCGGCGAGCAGGTGCTTGCGCATCGGGGTTCCTGGAGTGGGTCGATCCACCAGGGTAGCTGCGCCGTGCTGCCAGCGCCCCTGCCATTGGATTACCCTGAACGCTTTCGCCATTCAGGAGCACTGCAATGCAGGACAAGGGACGCCGCCATCGTGGCCATGTCGTAGGTGACACCGCGTTCGATCCGGATGGCGTCGCAGCAGCGGCTGGCACGCTCGATGTCGTCGCGCCTGCGCGTGGGCGCTGGTGTCGTTGGGGCGCTTCCCTGGCGCTGGCGGTGTCGATCGCTGCCTGCAGCCGGGGAGGCGAGAGCGCGGCGCTGCCGGCCGCTCATCTCTATTCCGCCGATGCCGCCAGTAGCGCGGCCAGTGCCGCCGAGGCCGCAGCGCAGGCGGCAGAGGCAGCCGTCGCAGCGCCGCCGCCGAGTCCCGGCGCTTTCGCCATGCCGTCCCTGGCCTATGAGCACGAGGTCGATGTGGCATTGCCGGTGGCGCAGATTCCCGCACGGCTCAAACAACTCCAGGAAAGCTGCCTGAAATCCAGTTTCGGCGCATGCACCGTGTTGCAGGTCGAGCAGCGCGGCGGCGAGCAGCCGCGCGGTGAGCTCAGCGTGCGGATCGCGCCGGCTGGGGTCGAGCCGTTGATCGCGCAGGCGGGCCAGGACGGCCAGATCGAAAGCCGTACCACCCATGCCGAGGACCTGGCGCAGGCGGTGCAGGACAACGACGCGCAGCGCCAGCGCCTGCAGGCCGAGCAGCGGCGCCTGCAGGAGTTCCAGCAGCGCCGCGATCTCAGCGTGGCCGACATGATCGCGCTGTCGGAGAAACTGGCCGCCGTGGAGACGCAATTGCTCGCCACCAGCCAGGAAGCCGCACAGCAGCGCCGGCGCCTGGATACGCAGCGGGTGACGCTGACGTTCTCGGCGCCGACCGCCGAGCGGAGCCGCAGCGACATCGGCGAGGCGCTGCACGACAGCGGCGAAATCTTCGCCGGATCGATCGCCTGGGCGATCCGCGCGGTGGTGGGGTTGGCCCCGTTCGTGCTGCTCGGCTATGCGTTCTGGCGGCTGATCGCCTGGCGCCGACGGCGGCGTCGTTCGGCCTAGGAGACAGGCGCGGTTCCCGTCCGATGAAATCGGGCGGGAGCGGATGGAGGTGAGCGCGCGCGGTGTTGCCACGCGTTGCCGACGGAACGGTGGCATGTCATCCAGGAGCCGTGAACGACGATGGGTGGCGGGTCGCGGCTGAAGCGGCTGCTACCGTTCTTCTCGTCTGACACTCAAGCTTGAGCAACAGCAAAACGACTCCTGCCGGGGCTCGCGATACATTGGCTGGGAGCACTGTGGGAGGGACTTCAGTCCCGACGCCTTGAAGTCGGGTACCTGAGGCACGGCTGGCCCCTCTGGAAATCCCGGATGCTGGCCATGGGCATGCCAGGACGCAGCGCCGCGCGGCGCAACGCCCCGGATGCAGGCCCTCAGCCTTCGTCCTGTTCGAACTCCACGACCACGTCCAGTTCGAACGCCAGGGCTTCCACGGCCTCGCGCACCTTCTGGGCGGTGGCGGCGTTGCCGGCCTCCACTTCCACTTCGTGGGTGCCCGGTCCCTGGTCGTCGGGCAGGCCGGCGGAACTGGAATCGTCGTCGTCCATGTGCGGCATCAGGTCGTCGATTTCCTCGACGTGCTCGATGCCGTCCAGGCTCGACAGCAGGTTGATGATGGCGCGGGCATCGTCCTCGCTGCCGGTGATGCGGATGCGGAGCTGGGGCATGGGCCTTCCTCTTGGGGGGAAGGCGCAGGCTAGGCAGGCGTCGGCTAAGGCGGGGTGATGACGCGCTCAATGCATCGGCGCGACCGCATCCGGCCCGGCATGCTCGGCGATGGGCAGCAGCAGCGCCTCGGCGGCCGCGCGCAGCAGCGTCGGGGCAATGTAGCGGCGATGCGCGGCGGCGATCAGTGCCATGTACAGGTGCCCGAAGCGGTTGCGGCAGGCCACCCGCGTTTCCAGGCTCAGTTCGGCGCTGCCGTCGTCGCGCAGCGTCACCCCGACGCAACTGCGGAACACCAGGTGGCGATCGTCGGCACCGAGCAGCACCTGCACGCGCCGCGCCTGCGCGGTGGAGGCCTGCGCCAGCACCGGGAACCGCCCGGCAAACAGTTGATCGCGCTGCGGCGACAGCAGCGAGGACACCGGGCAGCCCAGCGGCGAGGTGCGCAGCCGCAGCGGCGCCACCAGCACGTTGCGCAGGCGCATCAGCCAGGTCACGCCGCGCGGCGGGTGCTGCAGGAAACCGTCCAGCAACGCCGTCATCAGCGCATGCGCTCCCAATGGCCGCAGCGCCTGCGCCGGCACCGTCAGCCGCACGCTGTCCTGGTGATGGTGCGCGGGCAGCTGCGGTTCGAGCAGCGAGCCGGGCAGCAACTGCGGCGTCACCCGCGCCCGCGACAGGCGCGGCGCCAGTGCCGCGAAGCCGGCCGGATGCCGCCAGGCACCCAGCCGCTGCCGCAGGCGACCGCTGAGCGCGCGCAGGCCGCCGCACCAAGCCAGGCGCCGGCTGCCCGGCGAGGCCGCCAGCGACAATCGCACGATCGGTACGGCCAGCCCCTGCGCCTGCGGCGACGCCAGCAGGGTCGCGACCGGCGCCGGCAGCAATTCGGTGAGCGTCGCGATATCGGCGGTGCCGGCCAGCACCTGCGCGCGCACGTCCTCGGCCAGCGTGCCGCCGGCTTCGTCGCTGTGGCAGGACAGGGCGAAGAACGCCGGATGCCCCGACTGCGCGCGCAGCGGCGCGAACTGGTGCCAGGTGCCGCCGCCGAAGCGCACGCTGAACAGGCAGTCGGCGGGCAATTCGACATGCCGCAGCGCGGCGAGGAAATGCTGCGGATCCTGCGCCAGCTGCGCCGGCGAGGCGGTGCTGAAACGCAGCAGCGCGCCGCCGCTGCCGGTGATCGCGGTGAACATGCGATGCCCGGCATGGCAATGGAACGGATGGCCGCCGCTGCCGACCGCGAACGAATACAGCGCGGTCGACTCGCCGTTGCCGAAGTCGGTGCCGGCCAGGCGCGCCGAGGGTTCGTCCAGCGCGTCGCGGAACTGCGGATGCGCGCGCTGGCGCAGGCAGGCCTGGGCGATCAGCGGATCGCCGGCGCCGACGCCGAGCTGGGCGATCAGGATGACCTCCACCGGCAAGCCACCGCTGTAGGACGGCAGGCGCACCGAGGGGAATCCGGTTTGTGCGGCGGCGTGTTCGCTGAGCGGTGCGGCGGTCATCGGCGGACTCCTGTTGCCGTGGCGGAAGGGTCAGGCGGTGCGCTTGGCCTGCCTGCGCGACTCGCGCTTGAGCGGGCCGGCGCTGGGGCAGATCTCGAAGGCGAAACCGCTGAGAGTGTTGACCAGGTTGTCGGGGGTGAGCCGGTAGACCACGAACTGGCCGCGGCGCTCGCTCGCCACCAGCCCGGCCGCTTCCAGCACGGACAGATGCCGCGAGATCGCCGGCGCGCTCATCGCGAAGCGCTGCGCGATCTCGCCGGCCGTGAGTTCCTGTGCCGACAGGTAGGCCAGGATCTCGCGGCGGGGGCGCGAGGCGAGGGCTTCGAAGACGCGGTCGATGGACATCGGGGATTATCTAATTAACGAATTAGTTAATTAATGACGTGTTGCCTTGTCTATGTCAAGTGCCGAATCGGCGCGGTGACGCGGTTTCCCCCAAGGAGGTTCGCCATCCATGAGAAGAGCCGCCGTGTTGAAGAGGTGACGGGCGCAGCCCCCCGTTCGTCAACCTTCCTTGTGCGTCGTCACCAGGCGCAGGAAGGCTTCGTGCTGGTAGCGGCTCATGCGCAGTTGCTGCCCCGTCTCCATGGTGACCACGTGGTGACCGTTGAACCAGGGGTGGATCGCCCTCACCCGACGCAGGTTGACGATCGCCGATCGATGCACGCGGGCGAAGTGGCGCGGGTCCAGCCGTGCGGCCAGCGTGGCCATGGTCTCGCGCAGTTCATGGGTGCGGTCGGCCAGGTGGATCAGCACCGTGTTGCGACTGGCCTTGATCCAGACGATGTCCTCGACGGCGACCAGCACCACCGCTTCGTCGACGCGTACCGGAATCCGTTGCAGATAGTCGTCGCGTTGGCGCAGCGCATCCAGGGTTTGCAGAATGCGCGTCTCGACAAAGGAACCCGCGCCGCTGCTGAAGGACAGTCGTCGTTTGGCGCGTTGCAACGTCTCGGCGAAGCGTTCGCGGCTGAAGGGCTTGACCAGATAGTCCACCGCATTGGCCTCGAACGCACGGACCGCGTACTGCTCGTAGGCGGTAACGAAAATCGTCGCCGGCATGTTGGCCGCGCCGATCGTGGCGACGACGTCCATGCCGGTCATGGCCGGCATCTGGATGTCCAGGAACACCAGGTCGGGCGACTGGCTGCGGATCGCGATCACCGCGGAGGCGCCATCGCCGCATTCGCCCAGCAGTGCGATATCCGGATCGGCGCGCAGCAGTCGCACGATGGCGTGGCGCGCGATCGGCTCGTCGTCGATGACCAGCGCCGTGATGCTCATGCAGCGACGTGCTCCGGGGCGTCCTCGGCGTCCAGTTCGCGGAACGGTAGCCGGATACGGCAGGACACGCCCTGCGGATAGAGCATGTCGAGCCGGATGTCGGCGTTGTCGCCGTAGAGTTCCTTCAGCCGCAGGCGGCTATTGGAGAAACCGATGCCGTGTCCGCCCACACTGCTGTTGTCCTGCAGCGTGCTGTTGCCGTTGCGCACTTCGATGGACAGCGTTTCGCCTTCGCGTCGGCACTCGATCTCGATGCGGTCGCTGCCGACACGTTGGCCGATGCCATGGCGGATCGCATTTTCCACCAGCGGTTGCAGCAGCAGGCTGGGCACTGCGCAGTGCAGCGTGCCGGGCGCAACATAGAGCTTCGTGCTCAGGCGCTCGCCATAGCGCTTGCGCTGGATGCCGAGATACAGGTCTAGCAGGGCCAGTTCGCGTTCCAGGGTGATTTCCTGGCCGTCGTAGTCTTCCAGGAAGGCGCGCAGCAGTTCGCTCAACCGCAGCAGCATGTCCTCGGCGGCGACGGTGTCTTCATCCAGCAGGGTGACGATGGCATGCAGCGTGTTGAACAGGAAATGCGGTTGCAGCTGGCTCTTGAGCGCTTGCAGGCGCGACTGCGCGAGTTCGGCGGCCAGACGGCTGGCTTCCACCTCGCGCCGGGCCTTCTCGGCGTGAAAGTGCAGCGCTTGCTGGATCGCGAACAAGGTCCAGTAGGTCAGCAACCCGATGGCGAAGTGCTGCTCCAGGAAATACCTCAGTTGTTCAGCGAAACCGCTGGGCTCGAACAGAGTGGAGACCAGCGCGCCGATGACCATCGCGGCGAACGTCACGCACAGGCTTGCGGCTGCCTGCGCGCCAAGCCCGTGGAAGCGCTGGGCGCCGCGGACGGGGAAACGTTCGGCGAGCCGGAAGACGGTGGGCGCCAGGAGGGCCCAGCTGTACCACTGGATCAGCGACCACCGGATGAGCACCTCCAGAGGCCACCTGCCGGCAGACGCACCGTTGTTGATGATGTTCTGGAGCATGAACACCATGGCCACCAGCGTCCACAGCGCGACATAGCGCCACAGGCTGATTTGGGTACTGCCGAGTCGGACGTTCATCCAGGGATGGCCGAGGGGTGACGGGCGCATCCTAGGCGCAGCGACACGCCATGGAAAGCGCCGATGCGCGCGCACTACGATTGGGAGCGCGAGAACGACGATTCGTCCCGAATCGATTTGCAGCCGCACGGCCACGCGGCCTGATGGGCACGTCAGCACCAAGGGAATCTGTTCCCTCGCGGCTGGCGAATCCTTCCTATCGGAGCTCTGTCATGCCCTCGATCCGTGTCCTTGCCTTGACCCTTTCCCTGTCCGTCGCGACCGCAGCGGCGGCCGCCGCCGAGCCGGTTCGCTATCTGGAATTGAGCAACCGCGCCTACGACGCGCTGACGGCGCTGGCAGTCGCTGCCCCAGGCAGCCATGCCTTCCGTGACGTCGCGCTCGGTGCGCCGTTGCGGGGTGGCGGTGACGCAGCGACCTTCCCGCTCGCAGGCGCCGCATGCCGCTACGACCTCCGCTTCACCTTTCGCAACGGACGTTCGATGCTGTATCCGGATGTGGACGTCTGTGCCCACCGCGTGCGCATCCGGCCGTTGCCGCGCCTGCAGCCGGGCGCGCGTGCGTTGCAGGTCGCGGGAGCCGCAGGAACGTCGCCCTGACGCGCGCCGCGTTCGGCTTCGTCGCCGTGCGACTGTGTCGTCGCAAGGCGCTCTCCGTCGCGGCGGAGGCCGCGCCTGCGAATGCGTGCGGAGAGGGGCGCTAGCCCGCCTTCGGTGGCAGCCCGAGCAGTTCCGCCGGCAGCGCCGGCATCGGCGTGCGCTCGTCCAGCGCCTCGCGCTTGAGCCAGTCGACGAAGTGGCTGGCGGCCGGGCTGAGCAGGCGGTGGGTCGGATGCACGATGTAGTAGGAATAGCGCGCGGTCAGCGCCGGGCCGGGCAGGCGCACCAGTTCGTAACGCTGCAGGTAGGGCTGGGCGATGTGCTTGCGTGCCAGTACCGCGCCCACGCCGTACACCGCTGCGCGCATCGCATCGGTGCTGTCGTTGAAGGTGTGCATGGGCGGCAGCGCCACGCCGCGCACGCCGGCGGCGCGGAACCAGTCGCGCCAGCCCTGTGGCGACATGTCGGTGAGCAGCGGCAACTGCGCGATCTGCTCGGGTCGGCGCAGCGTCGCCAGTTGCGGCAGGGCGGGCGAGGCGACCGGGAACAGTTCGTCGTCCATCAGATGGTGCGAGGTCAGGCCCGGCCAGGCGCCCTGGCCGTAGCGGATGCCCAGATCCGGGCCGCCCTCCTCGAAGCGCGAGAACGCCGCATCGGTCTGGATGTCCAGCCGCACGTGCGGATACGCCTGGCAGAAGCGCGGCAGGCGTGGCAGCAGCCAGCAGTACGAGAGCGAGCGCAGCGTGGTGAGGCGCAGCGGCGCGGTGTCGGCCTGCGGATGCAGGTTGCCGGCGACCGCGGCGATGTCGGCCAGCGCCGCGCTGGCGGCATCGGCCAGTTGCCTGCCTTCGGCGGTCAGCTTGACCCCGCGCGCGTGGCGCTGGAACAGCGTGGCGCCGAGCAGGGCTTCCAGGCGCCGCACATGGTGGCTGACCGCGCTGGCGGTGAGATGCAGTTCCTCCGCGGCATGGGCGAAGTTCTGGTGGCGCGCGGCGGCGGCGAACACGCCGAGTGCGGGCAGCAGGGACGGGCGCAGTTGCATGAGCAGACACGCGGCAGATTTGTGGCTCGCGACGATACTACGCGCTTGTCGGCCCCGTGGTGCAGGGCGATGCTGGCAGCCGAACACGACATGCGCGGCGGGCAGCGGTGATGCGGAGTCGGTGCGGATGTGCCGCCCGGCGTCCTCAGCCGGCAGCGGATGCGTGGCGTCGCACGACCGCTGCGGCGCGTGTCCGATCGACCGCGAGCCTCTTCCATGCCCACCTCCGATCCTTCCCTGCAGCCGGCCATCGCCTCCGCGGCTGCTGCCTCCGCATCCGACGGCGCGCCCGCCCGCGACTGGCGCACGCCGCTGGAACTGGGTTTCCTCGGCGTCGTCTGGGGCTGCTCGTTCCTGTTCATGCGCGTGGCCGCGCCGCAGTTCGGCGCCTACGCGCTGGTGGAACTGCGCCTGGCGCTGGGCGCGGCGGTGCTGCTGCCGTTCCTGTGGCTGGCGCGGGCGCGCTTCCCGTTGCGGCGCTGGCCGACCCTGGCGGCGATCGGCTTGCTCAACTCGGCGCTGCCGTTCCTGCTCTTCGCCTGGGGCGCGCAACATGCGCCGGCGGCGATCGGCGCGATCTGCAACGCGATGACCGTGCTGTTCACCGCCTTGATCGCCTTCCTGTTTTTCGGCGAGAAGATCGGCACGCGCCGCGCGCTGGCGCTGTTGATCGGCTTCGCCGGCATCGTGGTGCTCGCCACCGGCAAGTCGGCCGGCATCAGCGTGGGCCCCGCCGCGCTGGCCGGCACCACTGCCTCCCTGCTGTACGGCATCGGCTACAGCCTGGTGAAGCGGCACATGAGCGATCTGCCGCCGGCCGCGGCGGCGGCGTCAACCCTGGGCTGCAGCGCGTTGCTGCTGGCGCCGCTGGCCTGGACGCACTGGCCGGCCGCACCGGTACCGGCGGTGGCCTGGGCCTGCGCCGGCGGCCTGGGCGTGCTCTGCACCGGCCTGGCGTTCCTGTTGTACTACCGGTTGATCCAGCGCATCGGCCCGGCGCGCGCGTCGACGGTGACCTATCTGGTGCCGGTGTTCGGCGCGCTGCTGGCCTGGGCGATCCTCGGCGAGCCGCTGACCTGGACCATGTTGCTGGCCGGCATGCTGATCCTGGGCAGCGTCGCCTTCAGCCAGCGCGCGCGGTAGCGGCGCAACTGGCAGGCGTGCGCGAGGACGTCGGCGCGCCGCAATTTCCGTGTCACCCCTTTGCCTGGAGAACGACGCAATGACCGATTCCCTGCTCGCATCGCAGTTCGCCTTCAAGGCCTGGGCCAACGCCGAACTGCTGCAGGCGCTGGCGCAGATCGATGGTGCGGCGTTTCCGGCGCAGCGGCAGCGCGCGATCCGGCTGTTGAACCATACCTACGTGGTGGACCGGATCTTCGCTGCGCACCTGGAGGGCGGCACGCATGCGTTCACCGCGAGCAATACGCCGCAGACGCCGGAACTGGAGGCGCTGGGTGCGGCGGTGGCCGAATCGGACCGGTGGTATGCCGACTATGTCGCCCGGATCGACGCGCCCGCCTTGCAGCAGACACTGGCCTTCCATTTCACCGATGGCGATGCCGGCCGCATGAGCCGAGAGGAAATGCTGTTCCACGTGCTCGCGCATGGCGCTTTCCACCGCGGCAACATCGCCATGCTGCTGACCGAGTGCGGCGTGGAGCAGCCGCGCGAACTGTTCACCCGCTTCCTGCACGCGCAGCAACCGCAGCGGCGCAGCGTCGGCGGCGCCTGAGCACGCACCGTCCGGCGCGCGCATGACGCGTCACTTCGGCGGCGTACGCACCGGCAGCGGCACATTGCACAGGTCGATGTGCCCGGCCGGGCGCTTGTAGAACGCGTCGCGGCGGTTGCGTCGCGCCTCGACCACCTCGCGGAAGGTGCGCGTATCCGTGCGCAGCAATTGCAGCGGGGTGCGTTCGTTCTCCGGCACGTCGCTGGCCAGGCGGATGGCGCGGATCGGGGTGCGTTGTTCGGGTTTTTCGTAGAAGCCCATCGGGTCCGGCCCGCGCGGGATCACGCTGAGCAGTTCCATGCCCTTGACCACGCGGCCGACCACGGTGATGTTGCGGTCCAGTTGCCGCGGCGATTGCCCGGTGACCACGTACAGTTCGGCGCCGATGCTGCTGTCTTCGTCGTTGTTGCGGCCGGCGCCGAGCGTGCCGTAGCAATGCGCCAGCCAGGCGGTGCCGGCCTTGGGATCGCGCGCCACCGGAAAGCCGTCGACGAAGCCCACCTGCGGCGCCCAGCCGTCGCGGTCGGGCAGGGGCTGGAACGCCAGGCCCGCGGCCGGGCGCTGGAATTCGGCGGGCAGGTGGGTCTTGGCGCTGCCCAGCGACCTGGCCTTGCCCGGCTCCTCGCCGTCGGGGTCGCCGAACTGCACCACGAAGTTGTCCTGCGCGCGGTAGATGCTCAGGCCGTCCCAGAAGTGCTCGTGGGCCAGGGTGCGGATGTTGCCGACGTGTTGCGGCGCGAACGCCGGCGCCAGTTCGATGATCACCCGGCCGGTGTCCAGTTCCAGGTACAGCGTGTTCGCCGGATCCAACGTGCGCCAGTCGCTGGGCTTGGATGCGTCCAGGATCTGTTGCGGGCTGCGGTAGGGCACGGCCGGCGGCGGTGCCCCGGCCGACGCGGCGAAGGTGGACAGCGACAACGCGAGGGCGAGCAGGGAAGTGCGCAGCGGCATGAGGGCGGCCCGGTCGGTGAGCGCCCGATTCTCACCGAAGCGGCGGCCGCTGCCAATGTGCCGGCGGCATGGCGCGACCGCCGTGCCGCCGACAGCGCTGTCTACGACAGCGCGCGCTTCTGCGGTTCCTGTGTGTCCTGCACCGGCGCCTGGTTCGGCAGCGGCGGCAGCGCGGCCAGTTGCCTGGCGCTTTCCGCCGCCGGAATGGTGGCCGCCTGCGCGGCGTCCACGTAGGCCACCCGCTTGTCGCCGGCGCCGGGGTCGCCCTGCACCGCGAACACGCGGCCGTTGTCGTTGCGCAGCACGTGATCGACCTGGGTCAGGCCGTCGCGCCTGGCCGCCAGCAGCAAGTTGCTGGCGACGTTGGCGTCGTACGGGGTGAGCTTGCGCTCGATCGCCTGCTGCATCGCCTGTTGCCGCGGGTCGGCGGCGGCAGCGGCGTGCGGCTCCGGCCCGCTGCCGGTGGCGCGTGTCGGCGCCGTCGGCGACTTCTGCTCTGGCGTTTCGGCCTTGGCGTCGATGCGTTGCAGATCGCCGCCCGGCGTGCCGCCGGCGCTGTCGGCCACGCGGAACAGGCGCTCGCTCAGGCCGTACTGGGAATTGCCAAGGTTGCGCGCCAGGCCGATCGCGAAGTCCTGCGGACTTTGCTTGGCGTACTGCGTCGCCTCGTGCGCGGTCATCGGGCTGGCCTGCGCTGCGCGCTGGTACTGCTGACGCAGCGCATCCATCTGCCGCTCGGAGAAGTGCAGGGTGAGGTCCTGGCCGGCCTTCGCCGGACCCGCGGCACCGGCCTTGCCGGCGAGCACCGAGTTGAGCAGCTGCGCTTGGTTCTCGTCGACCTTGTCGAACTTGAACTGGTAGCTGCGTTCGTCCACGCGCTCGTTGTTCGCGGCGTCGAACTGGCGGGTCATGGTCATCGGCACGTTGCCGGCGTACTGCACCTTGCCGACCAGGCTGTAGCTGCCGTCGGCATAGGTGGTGCGCACGTTCTCCCCGGTGTTGCGCTGGCCGCCCAGCTCGGCCTTGAACGGGCCTACCCCGAGTTGGGCGCGGGTTTCCGAACTCATCGTGAGGCTTTCGACCTTCTGTACGTCGCTGACGCCGGGTACGTTGGCGGCGAGCTTGCCGCTGGCCAGGAAGTCGCGATAGGCGGCTTGCGCCTGCGGCTCGCGCAGGTCGAAGGTGGCGGTGCGCATGGTCGCCTGGCCGAGCGCGTCCTGGCGGCCAAGCATGGCCTGAGCGATGTCGGTCTTGAATCCGACCGCCTCCAGCCGCTCCAGCGCCTGGGTCGGGCCGACCGCCACGCGCACGCTGTGCTCGTCCACGCGCTGCACGGCGTAGCTCATGCCGGCCGCATCGGTGCGCTCGCTGGAGGTGGCCAGGCCGCGAAACGTCGCCTCCATCGAGGTCTTGGCGAAGGCCTGGCCATCGAGCTTGACGCTGCCGTCCACCGGGATGGTCTGCGGGTCGAACGGATTCACCTGGGCAGCGGCTTCGGCCTTGGCCTCGCCGGGCAGGCGCACCTCGTAGCGGCCGCGCTCGCCGACCGCCTGGGTCAGGCTACCGTCGGCGGCCAGGCGCCCGGCCTTGAATGCGCCCTCGATGCGATGGCCCTGGGTGAACTCCATCTCCACGTTGAACACGGTCTTGCCGTCTTCCTGCTTGCTGCCGGCGCCGACCTTGCCGGTCTGCACCAAGGCGTACTCCAGTGGGCCACGCCTGGCTTCGGTGACCGTACGGCTGTACTCGAGGGAGCCTGCGCCAGCGTTCGGATCCCGCTTGATCGGGCCAGCGGAGTATTGGTTGCCGGAACTGGCGAAGCTCGGGTCGGTGGCCTGGCCGGGTTGCTGTTCGGTGGGGGACGGGCTCATGCGATACCTCCTGGAATGCATGTGGAACGGAACCGTCACGAGTGTAGGGCGCGCGACGTTGTCGAAACGTTTGCCGCGGCAATCGCGGCGCCTGAGCGGTGTGCATGACCAATGGCACGATCACTATGTCGAACTCGTTACTAGTATCTAGCTCAACCTAGCGAGGGCGTCATGGTCGAGCCGGATGCACAGCTGAAGAAATTCCAGAAGGAGCTGAGCGCCGGCACCGTGTCGCTGGCCCTGCTGGCGGTCTTGGCCGCGGCCGAGGCGCCGCTGTACGGCTACCTGATCGCCAAGCGCCTGGAGCAGGTGGGCGAGGGTGTGCTCAGCGGCAAGCAGAGTGCGCTGTATCCGGTGCTGCGCAACCTGGAGGCGGCCGGCCTGCTGTCCAGCCATGTCGAGCCGTCGGTGGCGGGGCCGCCACGGCGTTACTACCGCATCACCGCGGCGGGCCTGGCCACGCTGCGGCAGTGGGCCGCGGCGTGGCGCGCCACCCGCGATTCCGTCGATTCCGTGCTGAAGGGGATTTCAGAATGAGCAGCGCACACACCGCACCGCGGCCCTTGCCGACCACCATTCCCGACTACCTGGCGCAACTGCGCGCGGCACTGGCCGGCGCCGACCCGGCGCTGGTCCAGGACGCGCTGTACGACGCGGAGGAATACCTGCGTTCGGAACTGGCCGAGCAGCCGGGCAAGAGCGAAGCCGAGGTCATCGCCGGCGTGGCCGGCAGCTACGGTGCGCCGGACGAGGTGGCCGAGATCTACCGCGATACCGAAGTGACGGTGAACCGCGCGCTGAAGCCGCCGGCGCCGCCCAAGCGCAAGTCGTTGCTCGGCCGCTTCTTCGGCGTGGCCGCCGACCCGCGCACCTACGGCAGCCTGTTCTACATGTTGCTGTCGCTGGTCACCGGCATCTTCTACTTCACCTGGGTGGTGACCGGGGTCAGCGTATCGGCGGGCATGCTGATCCTGATCGTCGGCGTGCCGCTGCTGGTGCTGTTCTTCGGTTCGGTGCGGCTGCTGTCGCTGGTGGAAGGGCGCGTGGTGGAAGTGCTGCTGGGCGAGCGCATGCCGCGGCGGCCGCTGTACAGCGAGCCCGCACAACCCTGGCTGCGGCGCATCGGGCAGATGTTCACCGATGCGCGCACCTGGACCACGATGCTGTATTTCCTGCTGATGCTGCCGCTGGGGATCTTCTACTTCGCGGTGTTCGCGGCCTTGCTGAGTACGTCGCTGCTGATGCTGCTGGCGCCTGCCGCGCTGTTTGCCCCGGACGTCGCCGATCTGACCGTTCATGTCGGTCCGCTGCACTGGATCGGCAGCGAGGCGTGGCTGCCGTTGCTGCTGGCCAGCGTGCTGGGCGCAGCGCTGTTCTTCGTCACCCTGCACCTGTCGCGCGGCTTCGGCAAGGCGCATGGCCTGCTGGCCAAGCACCTGCTGGTGCGCAGCGAGGCGCCCTGATGTCCTGATGCACGATCGCCCGCGGCGTGGTCGCCACGGGCGAGATGCCGCTCAGCCGGCCTTGCGGCTGCCGCGACGCTTGAGCGGGGTGACGTTGCCGGCCGCCGGCGCGCGGCTGGCGCCGGCGTTGGCGTTGGCGGCGATGAAGCTGCGCACCTGCGGATACACGATGTCGCGCCAGCGACGGCCGCTGAAGATGCCGTAATGGCCGGCGCCTTGCACTTCCAGGTGCTGGCGGCGCGCGGCGGGAATGCCGGTGCACAGGTCCTGCGCGGCGGCGGTCTGGCCCAGGCCGGAGATGTCGTCCAGTTCGCCTTCGATGCTGAGCAGCGCGGTGTCGCGGATCGCGGCCGGGTCGACGCGTTCGCCGTCGATCACCCATTCGCCGCGCGGCAGCAGGAATTCCTGGAACACCACGCGGATGGTGTCCAGGTAGTAGGTGGCCGGCATGTCCAGCACCGCGTTGTACTCGTCGTAGAAGCGGCGGTGCGCCTCGGCGTCCTGCAGGTCGCCCTTGACCAGGTTGGCGTAGAAATCCCAGTGCGACATGAAGTGCCGGCTCGGGTTCATCGCCAGGAAGCCGATGTGCTGCAGGAAGCCCGGGTAGACGGCGCGGCCGTGGCCGGGGTAGGCCGGCGGCACGGTATGGATGACGTTGTGCTCGAACCAGGACAGCGGATTGCGCGTGGCCAGGTTGTTGACTTCGGTGGGGCTGCGGCGCGCATCGATCGGGCCACCCATCATCACCAGCGAGCGCGGCGTGGTCTCGCCGCGCCCGGCCATCAGCGACACCGCGGCCAGCACCGGCACGGTCGGCTGGCACACGCTCATCACGTGCAGCGATTCGGCGCCGATGTGGCGGATGAAGTCCTGCACGTAGCGCACGTAGTCGTCCAGGCCGAAGTCGCCTTCGGACTGCGGCACCATGCGCGCGTCGATCCAGTCGGTGACGTAGACCTTGTGGTCGCGCAGCAGGGTGCGCACGGTGTCGCGCAGCAGCGTGGCGTGGTGGCCGGACAGCGGCGCCACCACCAGCACGGCCGGCTGCTTCTTGAGTCCGTCCACGACCTTGGCGTCGTCGCTGAAGCGCTTGAAGCGCAGCAGGCGGCAGAACGGCTTGCGCAGCACTTCCTGCTCGACGATCGGCAGGGCGTGGCCGTCGACTTCGACATGGTCCAGCGCCCAGGCCGGCTTCTCGTAGTCCTTGCCGAGGCGGTGCATCAACTCGTTGCTCGCGGCCAGGCGCTCGGCGCCGGGCAGCGTCGACCACAGGCTGTTGGGGTCGGAGAAGATCTTGGCGTTGGCTTCGGCCTGGTGCACCCAGGGGGCGAGCAGGTTACGGGTCAGTTCGTGCCACTGGTAGAGCATGCCGGTGTTTCCATCCTGAGCGTATGCTGCCGTGCAGCATAACGCATCCGCGCGGTTTGCACCGTAATGGGGCACCAGACCAATCGTCTCCAGCGCCGCCGCATCCCCCGCCAGCGCTGGCGCCAGCCAGCAATGACTGCCCACCGGGCGCAGCCCGAGCGCACCGAACTGGCGCCGGTACCAGCGCGCCGCGCGGGGCTGGAAGCCGGCGTGGTCGCCGTCGAAGTCGTCCTCGGCGGCGAAGGTCTCCAGGAACGCCACCCCGCCGCACAGCTCCACCAGGCCGGGCAGGCCCTGGCGCAGTTCGCGGCTGGGCACGTAGTGCAGCACGTCCGAGCACACCAGCAGGTCCACCGGCGCGCACGGCCGCAGCCAGGCGAAATCGCCGAAGCGCGCCGGGTGCAGGTTGCGGTGGCGGCCGTAGCGGGCGACCGCGTAGTCGCTGCTGTCGAAGCCGAGGTAGCGCAGTTTCGGCCGCAGCTTCAGCAGCGGCGCGCGCCAGGCGCCTTCGCCGCAGCCGATGTCGAGCACGCTGCGGATCGGCCGTTCCAGGTAGTACTCGGCCTGGGCTACGGCGAGCGCGACCTTGCGCGCCAGGCGTGCGGCATCGCCGATGCCGTCGCGGCGATACCAGCGTTGGAAGTAGTCGGCGTCGTACTGTTTGTCCATGCGGGCGTGTGATCCGTGCGGGCGCCGGACGAATCGGCGAAAATGGCCGCACATCCTACGCCAGCGACACGGAGCCAGCGCATGCAACTCTACCTGTGGATCAAGTCCCTGCATCTGCTGTTCGTGATCGCATGGATGGCGGCGGTGTTCTACCTGCCGCGGATCCTGGTCAACG
Organism: Xanthomonas sp. LMG 12460; assembly: GCF_009192895.1. NCBI lineage: Bacteria > Pseudomonadati > Pseudomonadota > Gammaproteobacteria > Lysobacterales > Lysobacteraceae > Xanthomonas > Xanthomonas sp. LMG 12460. Next base: position 35,331 of record NZ_NKUH01000070.1, read on the forward strand.
TCGCCGAGAGTGAGGGCCAGCCGCAGGTGCAGGAGCGCCTGGCGCTGATGGGGCGGCGCCTGTACCGCTTCGGCCACAGCATGTTCGGCCTGGCGCTGCTGCTGGGGCTGACCCTGTGGCTGGGCTACAAGGTGCTGCCGGACTTCCCGACCATGGTCGCGCCCGGCCACAGCGGCTGGCTGCACGCCAAGCTCGGCCTGGTGGCGCTGATGCTGGCCTACTACATCTTCACCGGCCGCTGGCTCAAGCGCGTCGGCCAGGCCGGCGCGCTGCCGTCCTCGCGCGCGCTGCGCCTGTTCAACGAGGTGCCGGTGCTGGCGCTGCTGGTGGTGATCTGGTTGGTGCTGGCGAAGCCGTTTTGAGCGGGGATTTGGGATTTGGGATTTAGGATTGGGGATTCGAAAGTCCCCGTTTCCGACCCTTTCCGGGTTTGCGCCAGCAGCTAGGCGTTGCGGCTGTCGAGTTGCTTCAGTTCGCTGCGGGCCAGGTCGATCCACTGGCGTTGGTCGCGCTGGTAGTAGCGCGGGGCCAGGCTGGAGCGCTTCAGTACTTCGTTGAACACTTCTCCGGCGCGCTGGGGCTGGCCCGCGCGCTGAAGCAGTTGCGCGTAGCGCACGCGCGCTTCTTCGCCGGGGTAGTCGTCGGCGAGCGCGGCGTATTCCTCCAGCGCCGCGTCGGTCTGGCCCAGCGCCTCGGTGGCGCGCGCGTAGAGCAGGTGGCCGTCTTGCGAGCGGAACTGCGGGTTGGCGGCGATCAGCCGGTCCAGCGTGGCTTTCACCGCGGCCGGCTGGTCCAGGCCGAACTGCGCCTTGGCCAGTCCGAGCAGTAGTCCGGGGTCGTCGCGGTGGATGCCGCGCAAGCCGCTCTCGAACACCTCGGCCGCCTGCGCGTACTCGCCGTTATCCAGGTGCACCTCGGCCAGTTGCCGGCGGTTGTCCACGGTGTCGGCCAGTTCCAGGCGATTGCCGGCGGTGCGCTTGTCGCGGTTCGGATCGAGCGTGGCGCCGACCTTGCGCAGATGGCGGCGCGCGCGCGGATCGTTGCGCCACTCCGGCAGCAGTTCGGCGATCACGTAGATCAGGATCCCCAGATACGAAAAGATCAGCAGAATGAAGATCCAATACAGCGGGCGGCCGCTGCGCACCACGTGCACGCAGCAGGCCAACTGCAAGGCCAGCGACAGCAGGACGATGGGATTCATGGGCAACGCTTCCTTGTGTCGCGATCAGGCCGCTTCGTACGCCCCGTAGCTGCGCAGGCGCGCGTAGCGCTTCTCCAGCAACTGCTCGATCGGCTGCTGTTCCAGGGCGTGCAGTTCGTTGAGCAGGACCGCCTTCAGGCGCTTGGCCATCTGCGTGGGGTTGCGGTGGGCGCCGCCGATCGGTTCGCGGATCACCTTGTCGACCAGGCCCAGTGCGGACAGACGCTTGGCGGTCAGGCCGAGTTGCTCGGCGGCGTCCTTGGCCTTGGAGGCGTCCTTCCACAGGATCGAGGCGCAGCCTTCCGGCGAGATCACCGAATAGGTGCCGTATTCCAGCATCAGGGTGCGGTCGCCGACGCCGATCGCCAGTGCGCCGCCGGAGCCGCCTTCGCCGATCACGGTGCAGATCACCGGCACCTTCAGCTCGGCCATCTCCAGCAGGTTGCGCGCGATCGCTTCGCTCTGGCCGCGCTCCTCGGCGCCGATGCCGGGGTAGGCGCCGGGGGTGTCGATGAAGGTCAGCAGCGGCAGCTTGAAGCGCTCGGCCAGCTTCATCAGGCGCAGCGCCTTGCGATAGCCCTCCGGGCGCGGCATGCCGAAATTGCGCGCGATCTTGCTCTTGGTGTCGCGGCCCTTCTGGTGGCCGATGATCACCACCGCGCGGCCATCGATGCGGCCGAGGCCGCCGACGATGGCCTTGTCGTCCGCGAACGCGCGGTCGCCGGCCAGTTCCTGGAACTCGTCGCAGAACACGTTGATGTAATCCAGCGTGTACGGGCGCTGCGGATGCCGCGCCAACTGCGAGATCTGCCACGAGGACAGGTCGCGGAAGATCTGCGCGGTGCGCACCCGCAGCTTGTCTTCCAGCGCACCCACCTCGGCGTCGACGTTGACCGCCGGGCCGGTGCTGGCGTTGCGCAGTTCCTGGATCTTGGCTTCCAGATCGGCGATGGGTTGCTCGAAGTCGAGGTAGTTCGGGTTCATTGGAAGCCGTTGGATGGATCAAAGGTGGGGAAGCTTAGCCGAATGTACGGCAACTGCCCGTACGCTCCGGTGTGGAAAGGCCGGCGGGGCGCGGCTGGCCGGGGGCGGCGGCGGTTCAGGGAACGACCAGCGCACTGCGCCCGGTCAGCTCGCCGAAGGCGTGCACGAAGGTGTTGCAGGCCTCGTTGGCCGAGGGCGGCAGCGAGGCGCCCAGCGTCGCGGTGGCGGTGGTGAACGCCATCTGCGCCTGGAAGGCTTCCTTGCGCAGGGCACGCTGCGCGTCGGCGCCGGTCGCGCGCAGGTGGCGCGCGTAGAGCGCGCGCAGCGGGCCGGCATGGGCCTCGTAGGCCGGGTCCAGCGGCGGCAACGTCGCCGGGGCCTTCTCCAGCGCGAAGCGCGGCGTCACGTAACGGCCCGGCCGCGCGCGCTCGAACGCGCCGGGCTGGCCCATGCCGGTCTCGACGTAGGCGATGAAGTCCGGCGCAGTGAAGATCTTGCGGTCGATCTTGCCGCCGCTGGCATCGACATGCGCGACGACCTGCTCGTCCGGGAACGGCTCGCGCACGCCGAAGGTCCAGTCCTTGTCGATGAACAGGTCGTGGGTCTGTTTGAAGGGGCCTTCGAAGGTGACGCCGTTCAGTTCGATCCGCGCGTTGATCGAACCGAAGTTCTTCGCCTTGTCCGGGCCGGTGAGGTAGATCGCGTTCGCGGTCACGTACTCGCTCAGGGTCGGATTGATCAGTCCGCCCCTGGTATCGGCGTAGACGATGAAGCGCACATCGCCCAGGCGTTCGCTGCGCAGGTGGTGCTCGCCGGCCGCCAACGTCACCGGCTGCGCCTGCTGTGCCGGCACCTGCAGGGTCTTGCCGTCGAGCGTGATCGACAGCGGCGCGGCGGTGGGGTTGTCGATCTGGAAGTCGACCTTGGACGAGGAACACGCCGCCAGCGCGAGCGCGGCAGCGAACGGGAACAGCACGGTCTTCATCGCGGCATCCTTCCTTCGGTCATGCGCAACGGGCGCGCCGCGCTGCGCGCCAGGCTCAGTTCGCCCATGGCGGGTTGTATTTGACCTTCACCGCGCGCACCGCTGGGTCGCCACGCAGGGCGTCAAGCAGTTGCGGGTCCACGCGCACCGAATGGCTGCCGTTGAGGTCGAGCATGCCGGCGATGCCGCCCTGCGCCGACTGCAGCAGCAGATCCAGGCGCAACGGCGTCTTGCCGGGACGGTGGCGGGCGAGCAGGCCGTCGATGCGCGGCCAGGCGCTGCGCTGGCGCAGGTCCAGGCGCAGCGACAGGCGCTGCGCGTGGTGCGTGCAGATCTGTTCGTAGTCCCAGCACTGGCGGATGCGCATCGCATAACCGCCGTTGAATTCGTCCTCGCGCACACCGCCTTTGACGATGAGGATGCGGTCGCGGGTCAGCAGGTGGCCGAACTCGGCGATGGCGTCGGAAAACGCGCTGCACTCGATGCGGCCGCGGCCGTCCTCCAGTTGCACGAACACCTGGCTGTCGCCCTTGCGGCGCACGCCGACCACCTGGCCGGCGAGGATCGCGCTGACCTCCGGGCGCCACGCGCGCTTCTCGCCGTCGCCGCCGCCACCGCGGCCGCCGCCGGATTGCGCGCAGATCTTTTCCAGCGCGCTCAGGTCGCAGCCGACCAGCTCGCGCACTTCGTCGCGGTACGGATCGAACGGATGGCCGCTGAGGTAGAAGCCCAGCGTCTCGCGCTCGCCGGCCAGCAACTGGCCCAGCGGCCATTCCTTGCTTTCCGGCAGGTCCAGGCGCAGCGCCGGGGCGCTGGTGTCGGCGCCGCCGAACAGCGAGTTCTGCCCGGAGGCGCGCTCGCGCGCCATCTGCTCGGTGGCCTTCATCACCTCCGGCAGCTGCAGCATCAGCGTGGCGCGGTTGGCGCCGAGTCCGTCCATCGCGCCGGCGTTGATCATCGCCTCGAGGGTGCGCTTGTTGAGCTTGGCCGATTCCACGCGGGTGCAGAAATCCAGCAGCGAGGCGTACTCGCCGCCGCGCTCGCGCTCGGCCACGATCGCCTCGCAGGCGCCGCGGCCCACGCCCTTGATCGCGCCCAGGCCGTACTGGATGGTGTCCGGCGTGGCCGCCTCGAACATGTACGCCGAGGCGTTGATGCGCGGCGGCAGCACGGTCAGGCCGAGGTTGCGCACCTCGTCGAGGAAGCCGACCACCTTGTCGGTGTTGTCCATGTCCGAGGACAGCGTGGCCGCCATGAACTCGGCCGGGTAGTGGCGTTTCAGCCACGCGGTCTGGTAGCTGACCAGCGCGTAGGCGGCGGCGTGCGACTTGTTGAAGCCGTAGCCGGCGAACTTCTCCATCAGGTCGAAGATTTCGTCGGCCTTGGCCTCGCCGACGCCGCCCTTGGCCGCGCCCTCGCGGAAGATCTCGCGGTGCTTGGCCATTTCCGCCGGCACCTTCTTGCCCATCGCGCGGCGTAGCAGGTCGGCGCCGCCCAGCGAGTAGCCGCCGACGATCTGCGCCATCTGCATCACCTGCTCCTGGTACACCATGATGCCGTAGGTGTCCTTCAGGATCGCTTCGGTGCGCGGATCGGGATAGACGATCTCCTCCTGCCCGTGCTTGCGCGCGTTGAACGAGGGGATCAGGTCCATCGGGCCGGGGCGGTACAGCGAGACCAGCGCGATCAGGTCCTCGAAGCGGTCGGGGCGTGCGTCCTTCAGCAGCCGGCGCATGCCCGAGGATTCGAACTGGAACACCGCACCGGTGTTGCCCGAGGCGAAGATGCCCTTGTAGGTCGGCGCGTCGTCGAGCGGGATCGCGGCGATCTCCACCGGCGGGATGCCGGCGCGCGCGTGGCGCACGTTGATCGCCTTCACCGCCCAGTCGATGATGGTCAGGGTGCGCAGGCCGAGGAAGTCGAACTTGACCAGGCCGACCTGCTCGACATCGTCCTTGTCGAACTGGGTGACCGGGTTCTTGCCGAAATTGTCGACGTCGTGTTCGGCGAACAGCGGGCAGAAGTCGGACAGCGGCGTCGGCGCGATCACCACGCCGCCGGCGTGCTTGCCGGCGTTGCGGGTGAGGTCCTCGAGCTGCCGCGCCAGGTCCATCAGGTCGCGGACGTCGTCCTCGGCCTGGTAGCGCTGGATCAGCTCCGGCGAGGCCATCTCGCTGTCCTTGCCTTCGCCCATCGCATCCTTCAGCGTGATGCCGAGGATGTTGGGGATCAGCTTGGCGACGCCGTCGACCAGGCCGTACGGGAAGCCGAGCACGCGGCCGCAGTCGCGCACCACCGCCTTGGCCGCCATGGTGCCGTAGGTGATGATCTGGCTGACCCGGTCGCGGCCGTACTTGCGCGCCACGTAGTCGATCACCTCGTCGCGGCGATCCATGCAGAAGTCGATGTCGAAGTCGGGCATCGACACGCGTTCCGGGTTGAGGAAGCGCTCGAACAGCAGGTTGTACGGCAGCGGATCCAGGTCGGTGATCTGCAGCGCCCACGCCACCAGCGAGCCGGCACCGGAACCGCGGCCCGGGCCGATCGGGATGCCCTGGTTCTTGCCCCACTGGATGAAGTCGGCCACGATCAGGAAGTAGCCGGGGAAACCCATCTTGATGATGGTGTCCAGCTCGAACTCGAGCCGGTCCACGTAGTCCTGGCGGGTCTTGCCGGGCGCCAGCGGGTTCTTCTCCAGGCGCGCGGCCAGGCCGTCGCGCGACTGGCTGCGGATCCAGCTGTCCAGCGTCTCGTCGTCGGGCACCGGATAGGCGGGCAGGAAGTAGGTGCCCAGCTGCATCTCGATGTTGCAGCGTTGCGCCAGCGCCAGGGTGTTGTCGATCGCGTCGGGGATGTCGGCGAACAGCGCGGCCATTTCCTCGGCCGACTTCAGGTACTGCTGGTCGCTGTAGTCGCGCGGTCGCTTGGGATCGTCGAGCACGCGTCCGGAGGAGATGCACACGCGCGCCTCGTGCGCGGCGAAGTCGCTGGCGTACAGGAAGCGCACGTCGTTGCTGGCGATCACCGGCAGGCCGCGGGTGCCGGCGGCGTGCAGGGCGAACTGGTTGAACGCCTCCTCGCCGTCGCGGCCGGTGCGGGTCAGTTCCAGGTGCAGGCCGTCGCCGAAGATGCGCTGCCAGTCGGCCAGTTGCTGCTCGGCCAGGTCGTGGCGGCCTTCGCTGGCCAGGCGCCCGGCCAGGCTCTCGCGGCCGGCCAGCGCGAACAGGTTGTCGCTGCCGGTCTGCAGCCATTCCGGGCGCAGCGCCACGCCGCCTTCGCTGCGGTGGCCTTCCAGCCAGGCGCGGGTCAGCAGCCGCGACAGGCTCAGGTAACCGTCGCGATCGCGGCACAGCACGGTCAGCCGCCACGGCGCCTGGGTGCCGTCGGCGATCAGCAGGTCGGCGCCGGCGATCGGCTTGATGCCCACGCCCTCGGCGGCCTTGTAGAACTTGACCAGCGCGAACAGGTTGTTGAGGTCGGTGACCGCCAGCGCGGGCAGGTCCAGCTCCACCGCGCGGCTGAGCAGGTTGGCCTGCTTGGCTTTCTTCGGGTCAGCCTGATCCGGTTTCTCGGGCACACGGATGGTCGAATCCGCCAGCGAGAACTCGGTGTGGATGTGCAGATGGGCGAAGCGGGAAGTGGACATGCGGAACCAGAGCGATGCCCGGGCAGGGTAGCGGCGGGGGGCGAGCCGGGCAAGGCTTGACAGGTGGAAGAGCCGGGACCGGGGACCCGGGGCCCGGGACCCGGAAAAGCAAAAGCCAGGACTGCCGTCCGCGCACGTGCTTGGGAGCATCGCGTGATCGGCGTGGACACCGGTAAGTGGCGTCGAATTCGGAGCCTATGCGACCAGTTGCCGTTCCGGGTCCCGGGTCCCGGGCTCCGGGTCCCGGCTTTTCAGGGCCATCCGCACCGGCGCGAAACTGCGCCGGTGGTGGATGCAGGGGCCGTGCGCGGCCAGTGCCGCCAGGTGCGCCGGGGTGGCGTAGCCCTTGTGCAGGTCGAAGCCGTAGTGCGGGTGTTCGTCGTGCAGGCGCTGCATGATCCGGTCGCGGGTGACCTTGGCGACGATCGAGGCGGCCATGATCGCGCGGTCGCGGGCATCGCCGCCGACCAGCGCCTCGGCGGCGCAGGGCAGACCCTTGGGCACGCGGTTGCCGTCGATGCGGGCGAAGCCGGCCACGTGGGCCACGCCCTCGACCGCGCGGCGCATGCCCAGCATGGTCGCCTGGTAGATGTTCAGCCGGTCGATCTCCTCGGCCTCGATCAGCACCACCTGCCAGGCCAGCGCGCGCTCGACGATGCGCGCATACAGCGTCTCGCGCCGCGCCGCGGTCAGCTGCTTGGAATCGTCCAGCCCGTTGATGCGGGTGCGCGCCGGATCGAACACCACCGCCGCCACCGCCACCGGCCCGGCCAGGGGGCCGCGGCCGGCTTCGTCGACGCCGGCGTAGAGCCGGGAATCGGGAGTGGGGAATGGGGAATGGGACAAAAGCGACTGCTGCGGCGACGGCGGGGGAAGGGAGCGCTTCATGCCGTTGCTCCTGTCGATTCCCGATTCCCGATTCCCGATTCCCGGCCCTCCAGCAATTCGAGCACCGCATCGGCCGCGCGCGCCGAGGCGTCCTGGCGCAGCAGCAGGTGCAGGCGTTCGTACTCGGGCTGCAGCGCCGCCACCGCCTGCGGGTTGCGCAGCCAGTGCAGCAGCGCGGCGGCCAGGGCGTCGGGGGTGCAGGCGTCCTGCATCAGTTCCGGCGCCAGGTCGTGGCCGGCGAGGATGTTGGGCAGGGCGTAGCGGTCGACCTTCAGCAGGCCCAGCGCCTTGACGATGCGGTAGGTGAGCGGGGCGACCTTGTAGCCGACCACCATCGGCCGCTTCACCAGCATGGCTTCCAGGGTCGCGGTGCCGGAGGCCAGCAGCACCGCATCGGCGGCGAGCAGCGCGGTGCGGGCGTGGCCGTCCAGCACCCGGGTGGCGGCCGCCGGCAAGGCCGAGCGCGCGAGTTGTTCTTCGATCAGCGCCTTGCACGCGGCATTGGCGGCCGGCACCAGCACGCGCGCGTCCGGAAGCTGCTGCAGCACCTGCGCGGCGGCGGCGAAGAAGGTGTCGCCGAGCTTGCCGATCTCGCCCAGGCGGCTGCCCGGCAACACCGCCAGCACCGGCACGTCGGCGGCCACGCCCAGGGACGCACGCGCCGCGCCGCGGTCTTCGTGCAGCGCGATCGCATCGGCCATGGGGTGGCCGACAAAGCGCGCGTCCACGCCGTGCTTGGCGTAGATCGGCGGCTCCATCGGGAACAGGCACAGCACCCGGTCGGCGCTGGCGCCGATCTTGGCCGCGCGCTGCTCGCGCCAGGCCCATACCGATGGACTGACGTAATGCACGGTGCGCAGCCCGCGCTGCTTCAGCCAGCGCTCCACGCCCAGGTTGAAGTCGGGGGCATCGATGCCGACGAACACGTCCGGGCGCCAGGCCAGCAGCCGCTCGCGCAGCGCGCGGCGCAGCTTCAGCAGGCGCGGCAGGTGCCGCAGCACTTCCAGCAGACCCATCACTGCCAGCTCGCTGGCGTCGAACCAGGTCTGGCACCCGGCCTGGCGCATCGCCTCGCCCCCGACCCCGGCGAACTCCGCGTCGGGATAGCGCGCGCGCAACGCCTCGATCAGCCCCGCACCCAGCAGGTCGCCGGAGGCTTCGCCGGCGACCAGGGCGATGCGCAGCTTCGCTGCGCGGTGAGTGGGGAATGGGGAATGGGGAATGGTTGAAGCAACAGCGGAGCCGGGGCCGGGCGGGCGAACGCTCTTCCCATTTCCCATTCCCGATTCCCCATTCCCGGCATTCATCGCAACAACGGCCGCTCGCTGGATTCGATGAATTCCAGCATCGCGCGCACGTCCTCGCTGCCTTCGGCCAGCACCGCCAACTGGTGCTTGGCCTCGGCCAGCGGCAGGCCGGCCACGTACAGCGCGCGGTACGCACGCTTGATCGCGGCCACGCGCTCGGGATCGAAGCCGCGGCGCTTCAGGCCTTCGCTGTTGATGCCGCGCGGGCGGCCCAGGGAATTGCCGCCGACCATGGTGAACGGCGGCACGTCGCCGTTGATCAGCGCGCCCATGCCGAGGAAGGCGTGATCGCCGATGCGGCAGAACTGGTGCGCGCCGGCGAAGCCGCTGATGATCACGTGGTCGCCCACTTCCACGTGCCCGGCCAGGGTGGTGTTGTTGGAGAACACGCAATGGTTGCCGACGATGCAGTCGTGGGCGACGTGGGTGTAGGCGAGGAACCAGTTGTCGCTACCCACGCGGGTGATGCCGCCGCCGCTGCCGGTGCCGCGGCTGACGGTGACGAACTCGCGGATCACGTTGCGGTCGCCGATCACCAGTTCGGTGCGTTCGCCGGCGAACTTCTTGTCCTGCGGGTCGCCGCCGAGCGCGACGTGGCCGACCAGGCGGTTGTCGCGGCCGAGCCGGGTCGGGCCGACGATGCTGCAATGCGAGCCGATCTCGCAGCCTTCGCCGATCTCCACCTCGGCGCCGATCACGGTGAAGGCGCCGACGCGCACGTTGGCGGCGAGTTTCGCGCCGGGATCGATGATCGCGGAGGGGTGAATCAGGGGAGCGTTGGCGCTCATCGCAGGTCTCCTGCCAGGGTCATTCGCGGGTGCCGGCGCACAGCACTTCGGCGCAGGCCACGACCTTGCCGTTGACCTTGGCCTCGCCGTAGTACACCGCCATGTTGCGGATCACCCGCTTGATTTCCACGTGCAGCTCCAGCACGTCGCCGGGCACCACCTGGCTGTTGAAGCGGGCGTTGTCGACCTTGACCATGTAGAACAGCTTGGACTGCGCGTCGCGGCCCATCGCCAGCTGGGTCAGGATGCCGCCGGCCTGCGCCAGCGCCTCGATGATCAGCACGCCGGGCATGATCGGCTGGCCCGGGAAATGGCCCTGGAAATACGGCTCGTTGATGCTGACGTTCTTGTGCGCGACGATCCGGCGGTTCTCGAAATCCAGCGAGACCACCTTGTCCACCAGCAGGAACGGGTAGCGGTGCGGGAGCAGTGCGCGGATCTGGTTGATGTCCGGCAGGGTGGCGTCCGGCAGGGGCTGATCGTGGCTCATTCCTTCTCCTTGCTGACAGACAGGATGCGACGGGCCAGGGCATCGAGCTGTTTGAAGCGCGCGGCGTTCTTGCGCCACGTGCGGTTGTCGGTCAATGGGGTGCCGGACGAGTACTCGCCCGGCTCGTGGATGGAGTTGCGCACGACCGACTTGCCGGTGACCACGACCTTGTCGCAGATCTCCAGGTGGCCGACCACGCCGACCGCGCCGCCGAGCATCACGTAGCGGCCGATCTTGGCGCTGCCGGCGATGCCGGTGCAGCCGGCGATGGCGCTGTGCGCGCCGATGTGCACGTTGTGCGCGACCTGCACCAGGTTGTCCAGGCGCACGTCTTCTTCGAGGGTGGTGTCTTCCAGCGCGCCGCGGTCCACGCAGGTGTTGGCGCCGATCTCGCAATCGTCGCCGATGCGGACGCCGCCGAGCTGCGGCACCTTGATCCAGCGGCCGGCGTCCATCGCCAGGCCGAAGCCGTCGGCGCCGAGCACCGCACCGGGATGCACGCGCACGCGCTTGCCCAGACGCACCCGGGTCACCAGGGTGACGCGGGCGATCAGTTCGCTGCCTGCGCCGACCTGGCAGTCCTCGCCGATCACGCAGCCGGGGCCGATCACGCAGCCCTCGCCGACCACGCTGCGCGCGCCGATGCTGACGAACGCGCCGATGTGCGCGCTGGCCGCGACCTGCGCGCTGGGATCGATGCTGGCGCTGGGATGGATGCCGGGCGGTCGCAGCGGGGCCACGTCGAACAGCGCGGCGATCTTGGCGAAGGCGACGTACGGATCGCGCGCGATCAGTGCGGTCCCCGGCGCCGCCTCGGCGTCGTCGGCACGCAGCACCACGATCGCCGCAGTGCTGTCGGCCAGTTGCGCACGATAGCGGGGATTGGCCAGGAAGCTGAGCTGTCCCGGGCCGGCCTGCGCCAGCGTGGCCACGCCGCGCACCGCGACGCTGCCGTCGCCATGCACCTGCAGGCCGAAACGCTCGGCGATCTCGTCAGCGGTATAGGTCGAAGTATTCACCGGGAGATTCTACCGTGTGCCACCAGCACGGTCATACGTACGCCCGCGTAGGGCGTGGGACCCGCTCGCGTACACCAAGCCGAATAGGCTCGATCACCTGCAAGTCACGATCGACCGACTCGAGCAAAGCCCCCTTTGGTAAAGGGGGCGCGCCGAAGGCGGGGGGATTCGGAAGGCGATGAGCCGGGGCCCGCGATTCGCAGTGCGAATCGTGGGGCGTCAGCGCGAATGCGGTGACGCGCTCGGGGCGCGCCGACAGGCGCGGGGATTAGGCAAGCCAAGCCCCAGCAGGTTTTCGCGCAGCGAAAACCTGGCTGCCAGGGCGCAGCCCTGGCAGCGGGTGGGCAGTTCTTTTAGAACTGCCCACCAAAGGTGAACTGCAGGCGCTCGATCTCGTCGTTGTCTTCCTTCTTCAACGGAATCGCATAGCTGATCGAGATCGGGCCGACCGGGGCCCGCCACAGCAGGGCGATACCGGTGGAGGCGCGCAACTGGTTGGACTTGAAGTTGTCCACGCCATTGAACACGTTGCCGACGTCCACGAACGCCGAAATGCGCGCCGACGGGCTGTCGAACAGCTTCGGGAAGTACATTTCCGCCGAGCCCACGGTCTTGAACGAGCCGCCCAGCGGCTGGCCGCGTCGGTACGAGGCGGTGGCCTCCGAGCGCGGGCCGAGGGTGTTGTCCTCGAAGCCGCGGACCGAGTTGGTGCCGCCGGCGTAGAAGTTCTCGTAGAACGGCAGGCCCGAGGCGGTGACGCTGCGGATCAGGTTGGAGCCGTTGCAGGCCTGCGGGTTGTAGGTCGTCGTGCCTTGCGCATCGCTGGTGTAGGTGCCGCAGATGTCGCGCGACACGTCGCTGCCGTAGCTGTCGCCGTAGCCGAACTCCGCGCGGGTGTTGAGCACCAGCGCCGGCGAGATCGGCCAGTACTTGGAGATCTGGTAGTTGAGCTTCCAGTACTCGACGGTGGAACCGGGCAGGGTGGCTTCCAGGCCCACACGCTGGTACATGCCGCGGGTGGGCATGAAGTAGTCGTTGCGGGTGTCGCGCGCCCAGCCGAGCTCGCTGCGCCAGGCGTGGAAGGTCTTGGTCCCGATCGCGTCGATGTAGTTGATGATCGCCTGCGGGGTGAAGCCCGGATAGGTGGTGATCTGGTTGCTGTCCACGCCGAACATCAGCGAGACGCTGTCGGTCTCGGTGATCGGCACGCCGAAGATCACCTGCGCCGCGCCGTTGGTGCTGTTGTACTGCGCGGTGCCGAAGTCGGAGTAGTCCAGCTTGCGCCAGGACAGGTTGTAGCCCAGCGACACGCCGTCGTCGGTGAAGAACGGGTTGGTGTAGGAGAACGCGTAGCGCTCCTGGTAGCTGCTGCGCGAGGCGTCCACCGCGACGCGGTTGCCGCCGCCGAGGAAGTTGTTCTGCGACAGCTGCACCGAGGTGGTGACGCCGTAGGTCTGCGAATAGCCCAGGCCGAAGGTGAAGCTGCCCGAGGTGGTCTCCTTGACGTTGTAGACCACGTCGACCTTGTCGTTGCTGCCCGGCACCGGCGGCGTTTCCACGTCCACCGACTCGAAATAGCCCAGGCGCTGCAGGCGGATCTTGGAGCGGTCGATCGCCGCCTGCGAGTACCAGGTGTCCTCGAACTGGCGCATTTCGCGGCGCAGCACTTCGTCGGAGGTGCGGGTGTTGCCGCGGAACACGATGCGCCGCACCGACACGCGCGGGCCCGGGGTCACCTGCAGGTTCACCGCCACCGTGCGCTTCTCGCGGTCGGTGGTCGGGATCGGGGTGACCTTGGCGAAGGCGTAGCCGATGTTGCTCAGGGTATTGGTGATGGCGTCGGAGCTGTATTCCAGCAGCGCGCGCGAGAAGGTGTCGCCGGCCTTGGGGATCACCAGCTTCTCGATCTCTTCCTGCGGCAGGATGGTGTCGCCGGTGACCTTGATGTCGGAGATCTTGTACTGCTCGCCTTCGGTGATGCCGGCGGTCAGGTACATGTCGCGCTTGTCGGGGCTGATCGCCACCTGGGTGGAGTCGACGCTGAAGTCGACGTAGCCGCGGTCCAGGTACCAGGAGTTGAGCTTCTCCAGGTCGCCGGACAGCTTTTCCTTGGAGTACTGGTCGTCGCGGCGGTACCAGGACAGCCAGTTGTGCTCGCGCGACTCCCAGTTCTCCAGGATGTCCTTGTTGAGGAATTTCTCTGTACCAATCAGGTTGACGTGGCGGATCTTGGCCGCCTTGCCTTCCTTGATCGCGATGGCCACGTCGACGCGGTTGCGGTCCATCGGGCTCACCGTCGGGGTGATCTCGACGTTGTACTTGCCGCGGTTATTGTACTGGCGGGTCAGCTCCTGGGTCACCCGGTCCAGGCTCAGCCGGTCGAAGGTGCCGCCTTCGCTGAGGCCGATGTCGGACAGGCCCTTGAGCAGTTCCTCGCTCTTGATGTCCTTGTTGCCGGTGACGGTCAGCTTGTTGATCGCCGGACGCTCCTTGACCGTGACCACCAGGATGTTGCCCTGGCGGTCGACGCGCACGTCCTCGAAGAAGCCGGTGCGGTACAGGGCACGGATCGCCTCGGCGACCTTGGCCTCGTCCACGGTGTCGCCGCGTTCCACCGGCAGGTAGGTGAACACGGTGCCGGACGAAATGCGTTGCAGCCCGTCGACGCGGATGTCGCTGGCGGTGAAGGGCTCCGCTACCTGGGCCAGGGCCGGCAGGCTGAGGCTGGCGGCGAGGGCGAGGGCAAGCAGGCGGCGAGTGGGAAATCTCGTCATGTCACGTCCGGTAGAGGTCGATATCGTTGTTGCATGGGCGCCGGCGCAAGACGACAGCGGGTCGAGTGGATCGGCGCGGGTCATCGCAGGGCCTGGCCGAAGAGGTCGTTGTAGAACGCCAACCCCATCAGTCCTGCCAGCAACGTCAGGCCCACGAATTGCCCCGCCGCCATGGCGCGCTCGCTCAGCGGGCTGCCCTTGACCAACTCGATAAGGTAATACAGCAAGTGCCCGCCGTCCAAGATCGGGATCGGCAGCAGGTTCATGATCGCCAGGCTCAGCGACAGCAGCGCCAGGAAATTCAGGAACCAGTCCGGGCCCTGCTTGGCCGAGACGTTGGCGACCTTGGCGATGGTGATCGGGCCGGACACGTTCTTCAGCGAGGCCTCGCCGGTCAGCATGCGGCGCAGGATGCCGAGCGTGTCGCCGGCCAGCCGGCCGGTCTCGCGGAAGGCGACCGGGATCGCCGCCAGCGGGCCGTAGCGCAGGGTGGCGTCGTAGGCCGGGCGGCGCTGCTCGCCGATGGCCACGCCCAGCGTCCAGCGCGGCGCGCCGGGGCCGGCGGCCTGCTTGAGATGGACGTCCAGGGCCAGGCGCTCGCCGTTGCGCTCGACCTCGATCAGGCCGTTGCCGCCGCCGCGGCCCAGGGCCTGCACCTGCGGCGCGACCTGGTCGGCGCTGGTGATCGGGGTGCCGTCCACCGCCAGCACGCGGTCGCCGGGGCGCAGCACGCCGTCGGCGGCCGAGCCGGCGGTGACGTTGGCGATGACCGCCGGCTGCAGGGTGAAGCGCCAGGTCAGGCCGGCCAGGGCCGGCACCTGCTGCTCGTCGAAGCCGACCGGCAGCTGCGACAGGCGCAGGGTCCGGGTATGGCTGGCGCCGTCCTGCGCGTCCTCGGTCTGCACCGGCACGTCCTCGCGGTCCATGGCGGCGACGGTCAGCTGCATGGCGGCCTCGCTCCAGGTGGCGACGTCGCGGTCGCCGACGCGGACGATGCGCTCGCCGGGCTGGAACCCGGCCTGCTGCGCCAGGCCCTCGGCGCGGCCGACGATGGGCGCGTAGTCCTGCTTGCCGATCACGAACATCGCCCAGAGGAACGCCACGCACAGGATCAGGTTGGCGATCGGGCCGGCGGCGACGATGGCGATGCGCTGCCACACGCTCTTGTTGTTGAAGGCCTGCGCACGCTCGGCCGGGGCCACCTCGCCCTCGCGTTCGTCGAGCATCTTCACGTAGCCGCCGAGCGGAATCGCGGCGATCGCGAACTCGGTGCCGTGGCGGTCGTAGCGCGACCACAGCGGCTTGCCGAAGCCCACCGAGAAGCGCAGCACCTTGACCCCGCAGCGGCGGGCGACCCAGAAATGGCCGAACTCGTGGAAGGTCACCAGGATGCCCAGGCTGACCAGCATCCACCAGATGGAGCCGACGACATTACCCATGCGCGTGGCTCATGGCGGCGTGGGGATCAAGCATGGGCGAAGTGGCGGGCAATGGCGAGTTCGGTGATCTTGCGCGAGTGCGCATCCGCCGCCAGCAACGCGTCCAGGGAATCGGCCGCGACCGCAGGCAGCTCGGTCAGGGCGTTCTCGACCAGCGCAGGAATCGATAGGAAACCGATCCGGCCCTGAAGAAAGGCTGAAACAGCCACTTCGTTGGCCGCGTTCAGGATCGCCGGGGCGCTGCCGCCGGCCTGCATCGCGCGCCAGGCCAGGCCCAGGCAGGGGAAAGCGTCCAGGTCCGGCGCCTCGAAATCCAGCCGGCCCTGCGTCAGCAGGTCCAGCCCGGCGACCCCGGAGGCGATGCGGTCCGGCCAGCCCAGGCCCACCGCCAGGGTGGTGCGCATGTCCGGCAGGCCCATCTGCGCCAGGGTCGAACCGTCGATGAACTCGACCAGCGAATGCACCAGGCTCTGCGGGTGCACCAGCACCTCGATGCGCTCGGGCGCCAGCGCGAACAGGTGGTGGGCCTCGATCACTTCCAGGCCCTTGTTCATCAACGTCGCCGAATCGACAGAGATCTTCGGCCCCATCGACCACTTCGGGTGCGCCACGGCCTGCGCCGGGGTCACCGTCTGCAGGCGCGCGCGGTCCCAGCCGCGGAACGGGCCGCCGGAGGCGGTCAGCAGCACCCGCCGCACCTCGGCGCCGGTCTGGCGCGAGCGCAGGCACTGGAAGATGGCGTTGTGCTCGCTGTCGATCGGGATGATCTCGGCGCCGGCCGCGGCCGCCGCGGCGGTGACCAGTTCGCCGGCCAGCACCAGCGCTTCCTTGTTGGCCAGCAGCAGGCGCTTGCCGGCGCGGGCCGCGGCCAGGGTCGAGGCCAGGCCGGCCGCGCCGACGATGGCGGCGACCACGCTGTCGCAGGCGTCGCTGGCCACCAGTTGGTCCAGTGCGGCGTCGCCGGCATGCGCCTGGGTCGACAGCCCGGCCGCGCGCAGGCCGTCGCGCAGCGCCGGGTACAGCGCCGGATCGGCGATCACCGCATGCGCGGGACGGTGCGTGGCGCACAGCGCCAGCAGCGCGTCGACGTTGCGCCCGGCGGCCAGCACGCCGGCGCGCAGGCGCTGCGGATGGCGCGCGATCACGTCCAGCGCCGAGGCGCCGATCGAGCCGGTGGCGCCGAGCACGGCGATGGTGCGGACCGCTGGGGTCTTGCTGCGTTGCGTGTTCACTGGCTCAGAACCCGAAGATGTCCTTGCCCAGTGCGAAGATCGGCAGCGCCGCCAGCACGCCGTCGATCCGGTCCAGCACGCCGCCGTGACCGGGAATCACGTTGCCCGAGTCCTTGGCGCCGACGTGGCGCTTGAGCAGGCTCTCGAACAGGTCGCCGACCACCGAGGCCAGCACGCTGACCGCGGCCACGATCAGCAGCCCGGGCAGGTGCGGCAGGGTCACCCCGGCCAGCCAGCCGAAACCGGCGGCCACGATCAGGCCGGCCAGCAGGCCGCCGACCAGGCCTTCCACGGTCTTGTTGGGGCTGATCCGCGGCGCCAGCTTGTGCTTGCCGAACTGGCGGCCGGCGAAATACGCGCCGGAATCGGCGGCCCACACCGTGGCCAGCGCGGTCAGCAGCCAGCGGTGGCCGTTGGGCTCGCTGGCGTGGATCAGGCCCAGGGCGGCCCAGGCGGGCACGATCGCCAGGGTGCCGGCGGCGAGCTTGAACACCCGCGCATAGGTGGCGTGGTCGGAGCCGAAGCGGTAGAAGCCCAGCCACAGCAAGGCCACGCACCACCAGCCGACGCCGATCAGGGTGGTCAGCTGGAACAGCACCAGCGAGCCGGCCGAGGCCCACACCAGCAGCACCATCAGCAGCAGGTTGAGCATCAGCAGGATGGTGCGCGGCAGGGTGTCGTCGACCTCGGCCAGCTTCAGCCATTCCCACAGGCCGATCAGGAAGATCAACGCGGCCAGCGCGACCAGCCACTGGGTCGGCAGCAGCAGGATGGCGCAGATGGCCAGCGGGGCCATGATCAGCGCGGCGATGACGCGGGTACGGGTCATGCGGAAACGTTCTCCGTCGCCGCTTCGGCGACCTGCGCGCTGGTGAGGCCGAAACGCCGCTCGCGGCGGGCGTAGTCGTCCAGGGCTTGTTGCAGCACCTCGGGGCCGAACTCGGGCCAGAGGGTCTCGGTGAACCACAGTTCGGTATAGGCCAGCTGCCACAGCAGGAAATTGCTGATGCGCAGGTCGCCGCCGGTACGGATGAACAGGTCCGGCGGCGGCAGCTCGGCCAGCGCCATGCGCGCCGACAGCGCCTCCTCGTCGATCTGCTCCGGGCGCAGGCGCCCGGCGGCGACGTCCTCGGCCAGCGCGCGCGCGGCCAGGGCGATGTCCTGGCGGCCGCCGTAGCTGGCGGCGATCGACAGGTGCAGGGCCTGGTTGTCGCGGGTGCGCGCCTCGGCCTGGGCCATGCGCTCGCACAGCGACGGCGCGAAGCGCGAGCGGTCGCCGATGAAGCGCACGCGCACGCCGCGCCGCTGCAATTCCTCGACCTCGCGGTCGAGCGCATGCAGGAACAGCTTCATCAGCGCGTCCACTTCCTCCTGCGGCCGTCCCCAGTTCTCGCTGGAGAAGGCGAACAGGGTCAGTGCGCCGATGCCGCGCTCCAGGCAGAAGTCGATGGTGCGATTGACCGCGCGGGCGCCGGCACGGTGGCCGATCACGCGCGGCCGGCGCCGGCGCTGCGCCCAGCGGCCGTTGCCATCCATGATGATGGCCAGGTGGCGGGGCAGGGACATGGGGACGGGGTCGGAAGGCATGGCCGGCAGGCGCAGGCTCAGACCGCCATCAGTTCCTGTTCCTTGCCCTTGACCACGTCGTCCACGTCCTTGATCGCCTTGTCGGTCAGCTTCTGGATGTCGTCCTCGCTGGCGCGGGCCTCGTCCTCGGTGACCTTCTTGTCCTTCAGCAGATCCTTGACCTGCTGGTTGGCGTCGCGGCGGATGTTGCGGATCGCGACCTTGGTGTCCTCGCCTTCGCCATGCACGACCTTCGACAGCTCGCGGCGGCGCTCCTCGGTGAGCGCGGGCAGGTTGAGGCGGATGGTGGTGCCGGCGGTGTTCGGGGTCAGGCCCAGGTCCGAGGCCAGGATCGCCTTCTCGACCGCGCCGACCATCTGCTTTTCCCACGGGGTGATGGTCAGCGAGCGGGCGTCGGCGACGGCCACGCTGGCGACCTGGCTCAGCGGCATCTCCGAGCCGTAGTAGTTGACCTTCAGGTGCTCGACCAGGGCGGTCGACGCGCGCCCGGTGCGCACCTTGATGAGCGTATGACGCAGCGCGTCGATGCTCTTGGCCATGCGGGTCTGTGCGTCTTGCTTGATTTCGTTGAGCATCGCCGGTGTCCGTGCTGAATCTGAATCGGACGATTATAGCCTGCCGGGAGTGGGGAATCGGGAATGGGGAATGGCAAGGGCGGATTCCGGCGCGCCCAACTGAACGCCAATGTGGCGGGGAATCGTGGCCAGCGCCAATGCTGCAGTGCGCAACGCTGTGGCGATTCCCGATTCCCGATTCCCGATTCCCGATTCCCGGCTTTTCAGCCCCGACCTTTGACCAACGTGCCGATCTCGGCGCCGCGCAGGATCTTCAGCAGTTCGCCGGGCTGGCCCATGTTGAAGATGCGCAGCGGCAGGTCGCTGTCGCGGGCCAGGGCGAAGGCGGCGGTGTCCATCACTTCCAGGTTGCGGGCGATGACTTCGTCGTAGGTCAGGCTGTCGAAGCGCACGGCGTCGGCGTGCTTCTTCGGATCCTTGTCGTACACGCCGTCGACCTTGGTCGCCTTCAGCAGCAGGTCGGCACCGATCTCGATCGCGCGCAGCGCGGCGCCGGAGTCGGTGGTGAAGAAGGGGTTGCCGGTGCCCGCGGCGAAGATCGCGATGCGGCCCTTTTCCAGGTGGCGGATCGCACGGCGGCGGATGAAGTCCTCGCACACGTCGTTGATCTTGATCGCGCTCATCACCCGCACCTTGGCGCCGAGCTTTTCCAGCGCGTCCTGCATCGCCAGCGCGTTGATGACGGTGGCGAGCATGCCCATGTGGTCGCCGGTGACCCGGTCCATGCCGTTGGCGGCCAGACCGGCGCCGCGGAAGATGTTGCCGCCGCCGATCACCAGCGCCACTTCCGCGCCGGCCTGCTGCGCCTCGATCACCTCATGGGCGAGGCGATTGATGATCTTCGGGTCGATGCCGTAGTCCCCGTCTCCCATCAGCGCTTCGCCGGACAGTTTCAACAGGATACGGCGATAGGCGAGCTGGGACATGGCGACCTCGTTGGGGGATGACGGGCAAACCACACGATTTTAGCCGATGCGCGCCAGCGCGTCTGTGCCGCCGGCGATGCTTCAGCGTTGCGCCTCGCCGGACGAACGCGCGGTGACGCGATTGCGGCCGCCGTGCTTGGCGCTGTACAGCATGTCGTCGGCCGCCTGCAGCAGTTCCTGCGCGCTGTTGAAACGCTCGCGGCCGCCCTGGGTGGCCACGCCCGCGGAGAAGCTGATGTGCAGCGGCCCCTGCTTGGTGTCGGCCATCGGCCGCTGCGCGATCTCGGCGAGGATGCGCCGCATCACGCCCAGCGCGGCCTCTTCGCCGGTGTTGGGCAACAGCACCAGGAATTCCTCGCCGCCGAAGCGCGCCACGGTGTCGCTGGCGCGCAGCATCGGCTGCAGGGTCTGCGCGAATGCGCGCAGGACCTGGTCGCCGACCAGGTGCCCGTGCGCGTCGTTGATCTTCTTGAAATCGTCCAGATCGATGAAGGCCACCGACAGCGGCCAGTCGTGGCGATTGGCCAGTTCGAACTGCTGCTTGAGCAAAGTGTCCAGCTGGTGCCGGTTGAACACGCCGGTGAGCGCGTCGCGGCTGGCCTGTTCGGCCAGGCGCCGTGCGTGCTGCTCGTACTCGTCGGCGCGCTGGCGCACGCGGTTGGCTTCCTGCACTTCGCGCAGGTTGCGTAGCACCATCAGTTCGCGGGCATGGCTGATGATCGCGTCGACCCGCTCCGGCTGCGCGATGCGCACATCGAAGATCGGGCTGACCGCCGGCAGCGCCTCGGCGATGTGGCCCACCACCTCGTCGAAACGGCGGCTGTCCAGTTGCAGGTCGCGATAGGCGCACTGCATGGCGTGGGTGCGCGCGGCTTCGGGATCGTCGCTGAGCCAGATGTCGGCGACGGCGCCGGACAGGCGCACGCAGATGTCGAAGGGTTCGGTCGCGGCGCCGGCAGTGCCGCCGCCGCCGATACTGCGCTGCAGGTACGCGGGCAGCTTCCATTTCTGCGCCAGCCAGGCGCCGACCTCGGCGCGGTCGGCGCCCAGGTGCTCGCGCTCCAGCGCGCTCAGCCGTTGCGGATCGCCAGCCGCCTCGTGCAGCAGGGCGGCGTACTGGTCGTGGCAGACGTGCAGCAGGGCCAGTGCGCCCATGTCCTGCAGCAGCCCGGCCAGCATCAGTTCCTCGTGCTTGCGCAGCCCCGCGGCCTGGCCGAGCAGGCGGCTGGCCAGTGCCGCCAGCACGCTGCGCCGCCACAGCCGTTCCTGTGGCTCGCCGCTGCCGCCGCGCAGGCTCTGCACCATCGAGAAGCCCAATGCCAGGCTCAGCGCGGCGTTGAGGCCGAGCATGGTCAGCGCCTGACCCAGGTTGTCGACGCGACGCCGGCTGGCGTACAGCGGGGAATTGGCGATGCGCAGCATGCGCGCGCTCAGTGCCATGTCCATGGCGATCGCATCGGCGGTCGCGGCCAGGTCCACGTCCGCGTCCTGCGCCAGTTCGATGATGCGCAAGGCAACGCCGGGGGGCGAGGGCAGGTCGCGGGAGTGACTCAGGATCGCTTCGAGTTCAGGATGCATGCACTTCCGATACGGCATGGAATGAGAGGTGGGGGAGCGGCCTGTCCCGGCCTGCGCAGCGTACACCCGTAAAAAAAAAGCCGCGACAATGCGCGGCTCTTTTCTTCCCGGGCGCGGGATCAGGCCAAGCCGGCCTGCTTCATCACTTCGGCGGCGTAGTCTTCCACCACCTTCTCGATGCCTTCGCCCACGGCCAGGCGCTGGAAGCCGACCACGTCGGCGCCGGCGGCCTTCACCGCCTGCTCCACGGTCTGGTCGGTGTTCAGCACGTAGGGCTGGCCGTACAGGGTGACCTCGTTGACGATCTTGGCGATCTTGCCGCTGATGATCTTCTCCAGGATGTCGGCCGGCTTGGCCTTGTCCTTCTCCGACATCTTGGCCAGCTCGATTTCCTTTTCCTTGGCCACGAACTCGGCCGGGACGTCGGAGGCCTTGACGTGCGGCGGGTTCATCGCCGCGATGTGCATGGCGATGCCGCGGGCCAGGTCGGCGTCGCCGCCCTTGACCTCGACCAGCACGCCGATGCGGCCGCCGTGCACGTAGGCGGCGACGTTGTTGGCGCTGTCGATGCGCACCAGGCGGCGCACCTGCACGTTCTCGCCGACCTTGGCGATGACCGCGGCACGGGCTTCCTCGACGGTCTCGCCGCTGGGCAGCTTGGCGCTCTTCAGCGCTTCGACGTCGGCGGCGCCGGAGGCCAGGGCGGCCTGGACGACGGCGTCGGTGAAGGCCAGGAAGTTGTTGTCCTTGGCGACGAAGTCGGTCTCGGAGTTGATTTCGACCAGGACCGCCTTGCCGCCGTCCTGCGCCATCGCGATGCGGCCTTCGGCGGCGACGCGGTCGGCCTTCTTGTCGGCCTTGGCCAGGCCCGACTTGCGCAGCCACTCGGCGGCGTTGTCGATGTTGCCGGCGTTCTCGGTGAGTGCCTTCTTGCACTCCATCATGCCGGCGCCGGTGCGCTCGCGCAGTTCCTTGACCAGGGAAGCAGTGATTTCCACGGGATGTCCTCACGAAAGGTGGGAAAAGGCCGGCTTGCGGCCGGCCGGTAGATCTGGGAAGCGGGCGCCGCAGGCGGCGCTCGCGAAGCCGGGCGCGCCGAACGCGCCGGGCGGCGGCTGCGCATGATCGCGCAGCCGCATGGCGCGCCGGTTACTCGGCGGCGGGAGCGGTCTCTTCGGCCTTCTTGCCGTTCTTGCGCGGGCCGCGGCCCTTGTCGTCGCCGCCCTCGGCGAACTCTTCCTCGCGCACGCTGGCGGCGTTCGGCGCAGCGGCCTTGCCTTCCAGCACGGCGTCGGCGGCGGCACGGGCGTACAGCTGCACGGCGCGGATGGCGTCGTCGTTGCCGGGGATGGCGTAGTCGACCAGGTCCGGGTTGTAGTTGGTGTCGACCACCGCGATCACCGGGATGCCGAGCTTCTTGGCTTCCTTGATGGCGATGTCTTCATGGCCGATGTCGATGACGAACAGGGCGTCCGGCAGACGGTTCATTTCCTTGATGCCGCCCAGCGAGGCTTCCAGCTTGTCGCGCTCGCGGCGCAGGGTCAGCACTTCGTGCTTGACCAGCTTGTCGAAGGTGCCGTCGGTTTCGGCCGCTTCCAGCTCCTTCAGACGCGCCACCGACTGCTTGACGGTGCGGAAGTTGGTCAGCGTGCCGCCCAGCCAGCGCTGGGTCATGAACGGCTGGCCGCAACGCTCGGCTTCTTCCTTCACCGCGTCGCGGGCGCTGCGCTTGGTGCCCAGGAACAGGATGGTGCCGCGCTTCTGCGCGACGCTGGAGATGAAGTTCATCGCGTCGTTGAACAGCGGAACCGTCTTCTCGAGGTTGATGATGTGGATCTTGCCGCGCGCGCCGAAGATGTACGGCGCCATCTTGGGGTTCCAGTAGCGGGTCTGGTGGCCGAAGTGGACGCCGGCTTCCAGCATCTGACGCATGGTGACCTGAGGCATTGCAGTGACTCCTGATGGGGAACCGGCCGTGCGCGGGCAGGAATGGGTGAAGCGCGCGCATGACGACGGCCTTGCGGGCCGCACGACGATTCCGGGGTTGGGCCTCCCTGCTGCCTCCGTGGCCGAACTCCTTGCGGAGCACCCCGGCACGGGCGATGGCGGCAGGTGTGAATTCGCCGGTGCGTCCGGCGTGGACGGTCCATCGGCCCATGACGGGCACGACGAAGCCGCGCACTATACCTGGCGGGGGCCGCTGGCGCAATGTGCCGGGCGGTTCACTCGGCGGGCAGCGCCTGCAGCGGCGCCTGGTCGTCGAGCCTGGCCGCGAAGTGGCCGCCGGGCGCGGTCGCGGCGGCCGGCAGCGGCCAGCGTTTGTAGGCGCCGGCCAGGACATAGCCGGAGAGACTGGGGAACAGGGGCAGGGTGCGGCCGTCGGCGCCGACGAAGCTCAGGTCGCTGAGCCGGGCGTGGGCGCTGCCGCGGTTGTGCACCACCAGCTCCGGCCCGCGCGCGCCGGCGTTCAGGTGGGCGCTGAGGCGCGGCGCGGCTGCCGGGTCCGCCGGGCTCAGGAACACCGGGGTCGAATAGCGCAGCAGCAAGGGTGGGGCCGGCGTGGCGGGCGCCGGTGCGGCCGGGTC
>NZ_NKUH01000071.1:0-1115 GCF_009192895.1 Xanthomonas sp. LMG 12460
GGCGCTGATCGTGCTGGGGACGCTGGCGGTCAATCTGCGCTGGTCCTGGCCGCGCCGGGCGGTGGTGGCGTCCTAGGCTGTATCGACATTCAGCGGTATTTTTTGGGGATGTCGAAGACCATCACGTCGCGGCCCAGCCGCTATGAATTGACCCAGAGCCAATGGGAGCGGATCGAAGACTTGCTTCCAGGCAAAGCCAGTGACCCGGGCCGCACAGCAGCGGACAACCGGACTTTCGTCAATGGCGTGCTGTGGGTGTTGCGCTCCGGCGCACGCTGGAGTGATCTGCCGGCGCGCTACGGGGCCTACAAAAGCGTGCACAAACGCTTTACCCGTTGGGCCGCCAAGGGCGTCTGGGAGCGGATTTTCCAGAGCCTGACTCGGGCTCGAGACAACGAGTACCTGATGATCGATAGCAGCATCGTCCGGGCGCATGCACAGGCGGCGACCGGAAAAGGGGGGCTTCGGACTCGGCTCTGGGGCGCTCGCGAGGAGGCCTGAGCACAAAGATCCACTTGGCCGTGGATAGCCAGGGCCGGCCGGTGCGGGTCGTGCTGACAGGTGGGCAGCGTAACGACATCACGCAGGCGCGCGCCTTGTTGGCCGGGTTCAAGCCGAAATATGTGCTGGCCGACAAGGGCTATGACAGTCGGGAACTGGTGGCGTTGATCAGGTCACGAGGCGCCAAGGCGGTGATCCCTCCACGCAGTTGCCAGCGGCCGCGCCGCTACGACAAAGCACGCTACCGGTTACGCAATCGCATCGAACGTTGCTTCGCCAAGCTCAAGCAGTTCCGCCGTATCGCCACGCGCTTCGATCGCAAGCCAACTCATTTCTTGGCTTTCCTGTATCTGGCCTCTATCCCAATGTGGCTGAAATGAATGTCGATACAGCCTAGTCCTGCGCGTCGGTCAGCAGCGCGAACAGCGATTGTCCATCCGGCGCGATCAGGTCGCTGACCGCCCAGCAGCCGTTGCCGCGGCGCTGCAGTTCGATCTTGACCGAGCCGGCGCCGCCGAGCGTACGTCGGTAATCCATCCGCACCTCCCCCACCGTGGCCTTCTCTGCACCGTGACTCACTCGGAATCTCCTGCACCCCCGCATTTCTCCGTTAG
>NZ_NKUH01000072.1:0-909 GCF_009192895.1 Xanthomonas sp. LMG 12460
GGCGCTGATCGTGCTGGGGACGCTGGCGGTCAATCTGCGCTGGTCCTGGCCGCGCCGGGCGGTGGTGGCGTCCTAGGCTGTATCGACATTCAGCGGTATTTTTTGGGGATGTCGAAGACCATCACGTCGCGGCCCAGCCGCTATGAATTGACCCAGAGCCAATGGGAGCGGATCGAAGACTTGCTTCCAGGCAAAGCCAGTGACCCGGGCCGCACAGCAGCGGACAACCGGGCTTTCGTCAATGGCGTGCTGTGGGTGTTGCGCTCCGGCGCACGCTGGAGTGATCTGCCGGCGCGCTACGGGGCCTACAAAAGCGTGCACAAACGCTTTACCCGTTGGGCCGCCAAGGGCGTCTGGGAGCGGATTTTCCAGAGCCTGACTCGGGCTCGAGACAACGAGTACCTGATGATCGATAGCAGCATCGTCCGGGCGCATGCACAAGCGGCGACCGGAAAAGGGGGGCTTCGGACTCGGCTCTGGGGCGCTCCCGAGGAGGCCTGAGCACAAAGATCCACTTGGCCGTGGACAGCCAGGGCCGGCCGGTGCGGGTCGTGCTGACAGGTGGGCAGCGTAACGACATCACGCAAGCGCGCGCCTTGTTGGCCGGGTTCAAGCCGAAATATGTGCTGGCCGACAAGGGTTATGACAGTCGGGAACTGGTGGCGTTGATTAGGTCACGAGGCGCCAAGGCGGTGATCCCTCCACGCAGTTGCCAGCGGCCGCGCCGCTACGACAAAGCACGCTACCGGTTACGCAATCGCATCGAACGTTGCTTCGCCAAGCTCAAACAGTTCCGCCGTATCGCCACGCGCTTTGATCGCAAGCCAACTCATTTCTTGGCTTTCCTGTATCTGGCCTCTATCCCAATGTGGCTGAAATGAATGTCGATACAGCCTAGTCCTGCGCGTC
>NZ_NKUH01000073.1:0-99547 GCF_009192895.1 Xanthomonas sp. LMG 12460
CATGCCGGGGCCTCGTGCGTTTTCTTCCCTTCGATTCCGATCGCAGTGGCGCTGCGCCGATCCGTCGGCGCCTGCGGGAGCGAAACGTGGCCGGCGAATCGAGATCCGTTCGATTCCGTGCGAGCCGTCTCCCTGGCGCGGGAGCGGTGACGTTGCCGACCCGTTCATGATGCCGCGGACCCGGGGGCGTGAGGATCGGCGGATGCCGCGGCCGGCTATAGGGTTTTTCCTACCCGGCGGGGTCAGGACCGGCGAGCGCGCAGCGATGTCATGGATGATAATGGTCATCACCGCATCGCAGAATCTGGATACACACTCCATCGAAGCTACATCGACGTATGTGAACGTAGTGACTTCGCCGCCGCCGATTACGACGGTTTTCCCACATCCCCGTTGCAAGCATTTCGCATCATGCGCATCCTGGTCGCCGAAGACGATACGTCCATTGCCGTTGCATTGCGCGACTCGCTCGCCGAGTGCGGCCACGTAGTGGACCATGTCGGCGACGGTGCCGCCGCCGAGCGCGCGCTCGGTAGCGAAAGCTATCAACTGCTGGTGCTGGACCTCGGTCTGCCGCGCCGCGACGGGCTACAGGTGCTGCAGCGCCTGCGCGCGCGCCGCGACGAGATCCCGGTGCTGGTGGTGACGGCGCGCGATGCCGTGGAAGACCGCATCCACGCGCTCGACCAGGGCGCCGACGACTACCTGATCAAGCCCTTCGAACTGTCCGAGTTCCTCGCCCGCACCCGCGCGCTCCTGCGTCGCAGCAGCAGCGGTGGCGTACCGGAACTGGTGCTGGGACAGCTGCGCATCAATCTGGCCGGGCGCCGGGTATGGCTGCAGGACCAGCCGCTGGACCTGACCGCGCGCGAGTTCGCGCTGCTGGAGACCCTGCTGCTGCGCAGCGGTCGCGTGGTCAGCCGCAGCCAGCTGACCGAAGCGCTGTGCGACTGGCAGCACGAAATCACCGACAACGGCCTGGACATCTCCATGCACCGCCTGCGGCGCAAACTGCACGGCGCCGGCGTCGGCATCCGGACCATCCGCGGCCTGGGCTATCTGCTGGAGGAGTCGCGCGCCGCCTCACCGGCCGCCGACCACGCACAGATGCCGCAGTGAGCGCGACCGCGGCCGCGCAGTCGCCGGCATACCGCCACCCCAGCCTGCGCCAGCGACTGCTGGCGTTCCTGCTGATTCCGACCATGCTGCTGATGCTGGTGGTGTCGGCGCTGTTCTACCTGCTGATGCTCAAGTACACCAATCACGTCCACGACATGGACCTGAAGGAGGACACGCAGGGCCTGGCGAATGCGGTCAACGACCCCGGCGAGCGCATGCCGCTGACCCTGCAGGCGCGGCAACTGCTGGAGTACAGCAGCGACGGCCGGGTGTTCTTCAAGCTCGACAGCCGCCGCCACGGGGTGATCAGCGGCAGCACCCAGCCGATTCCGGCGCATCCGGATCCGGCCGAAGTCGGCCGGGTGATGCTGTACGACGACCGCATGGACAACGGCGTGCCGGTGCGTGTGGCCAGCCTGTTGCTGCCCTCGGCGCTGGAGCCGGGCGACTGGCTCACCGTGTCGGTGGCCGAGACCCTGGACGACCGTCACCGCCGCGCCCGCGAGATCCTGGTGCTGATGCTGCCGACCGAACTGCTGCTCACCTGCTCGCTGCTGGTGCTGGTCTGGCATGGCGTGCGGGTCGGCCTGCGCATGCTGGAGCCGGCGGTGCGGCGGCTCGACGACAGCCAGCGCGACCTCAGCCCGGTGTCCGGTCCCGACATCCCGATGGAGATCGTGCCGCTGACCCAGGCCATCGACGGCCTGCTCGGCCGCCTCAAGCACATGATGGCGCTGCAGGAACGCTTCCTCGCCGACGCCGCGCATCAACTGCGCACGCCGCTGGCCGGGCTGAGCATGCACGTGCAGCGCGCCCAGGCCAGCCAGCGCCCGGAGGACACCGCGCAGGCGCTGCAGCACATCCGCCAGCTGACCGACCGCGCCACCCGCACCTCCACCCAGCTGCTGGCGCTGACCCGCACCCAGGCCCCGCGCGAGAGCATCCGCCCGCTGCTGCCGCTGGATCTGGCGCAATGGCTGCCGCAGGCGCTGGCCGAGCGCATCCCCGACGCCCTGCACGCCGGCGTGGACCTGGGCTACGACGGCGGCGACGACGACGCGGCTGCGGCCTGGGTCGCCGCCGACGCCTATGCGCTGCGCGAACTGCTCGACAACCTGCTGGACAACGCGTTCCGCCACGCCGCCGGCCGTGTGGTCACGGTCAGCCTGCGGCGCGATCCGCTGTCCGTGCGCCTGGCCGTGGACGACGCCGGCAGCGGCATCGACGAGGCCCTGCTGCCGCGCCTGGGCGAGCGCTTCTTCCGCGCCCCGGACGCGCCCGAAGGCGGCACCGGCCTGGGCCTGGCGATCGTCGCCAACATCGCCGCCCGCCACCACGCCACGCTGCGCTACCGGCGCTCGGCGCTGGGTGGCCTGCGTGCGGAGCTGGACCTGCCGGCCGGCGCGGAGCCGCAGGCATGAGCCGGAGCCGGATCCGCCCGGCCAGCGTGCTGACGCTGGCCGCCGTACTGGCCCTGGCCGGCTGCGCCAGCACGCCGTTGCCTGACCTGCCGCAACAGTCGCTGCCCGCGCGATGGAGCAGCCCGACGCCGCAGGCCGCGGTCCCGCGCCCACCCGGCACGGCCTGGTGGCAGGACTTCCACGACCCGCAGCTCGATGCGCTGGTCGCGCAGGCGCTGCGCGACGACCTCAACGTCGGCCAGGCACTGGCCAAGCTGCGCGCGGCGCGGCGCCTGGATACCGTGGCCGGCGCATCGCAACGCCCGCAGCTGCGTGCGCGCACCCTCGACCCGATCGATCCCGACGCCAGCGCCTCGTTCCTGGTGGTCGGGCTCGACTCGGAATGGGAGTTGCCGCTGTTCGGCCGCGGCGAGGCGACCCGGCGCATGGCCCGCGGCGATCTGGACAATGCCCAGGCCGACCTGGCGCAGGTACGCGCGGCGACCATCGCCGAGGTGACCCGCAACTGGATCGACCTGCGCCACGCGCAGCAGGCGGAGCGGCTGCAGCAGGATGTCGTCGCCGCCCGCCAGCGCCAGGCGACCCTGCAGGCGACGCTGGTCGACCTGCATCTGGCCACGCCGGCTTCCGCGGCGCAGGCGCAGGCTGCCGCACTGCAGGCGCAAACCGCCCTGGACGAGCCGCGCGATGCCGCCGCCGCAGCCGCGCGGCGCCTGGCGGTGCTGCTGGGCCGCGACACGCCCGACCCGGCATGGAGCACGGCCGCGGCCAGCGCCGCGCCGACGGCGTTGCAGATCGCCGCGGTCGACAGCGTCCCGGCCGACCTGCTGCGCCGGCGCCCGGACATCGCCACGCGCGAAGCCGAGGTGCTGAGCGCGGCCGGCGCGCTGGATCTGGCCCGCGCCGATCAGTACGGCAGCATCGGCCTGGGCGGTTCGATCCGCTGGTCGACCACCCTGCTGAGCCATCGCCGCACCGCCACCCACGGCATCGCCTCGTTCGGCCCGGTGATCGACATTCCGCTGTTCGACTGGGGCATCCGCCATGCCAAGGCCAAGGCGCGCGGCGACCTGCTGGAAGCGGCCACCCTGGCCTACCGGCAGACCGTGCTGGAGGCAGTCAACGAGGTCGAGGACGCGCTGACCGCACTGGAACAGCAGCGGCGCAACGTCGAGACCCAGCAGCAGGTGCTGCAGGCACAGCAGCAGGCCAGCGAGGTCGCGCAGCAGCGCCGGCGGCTGGGCCTGGGCAGCGACCTGGACGTGGCCACGCAACAGGCCGCGCGCGACCAGGCCGCCCTGGAACTGCTGGAAGCGCAGCGCCAGCGCGACCTGGCCTACGTCGCCCTGCACACCGCACTGGGCAGCGCCACTGCGCCGATCCCCGGCACCGGCGCCGTCAGCAACCACGAAGGCGCGCAGCCCTGATGGTCGCGCTGGCCCGCCAGACCCTGCGCTACGAGTGGCGCCGCTTCCTGCCGGTGGTGGTGTCGGTGGGCTTCGCCAGCCTGTTGCTGCTGCTGCAGACCGCACTGGTGCTGGGCATCTTCGGCAGCGCCAGCGTCTATGTGTCCGGCTCCGATGCCGACCTGTGGCTGGGCTATCCCGGCACGCAGAGCGTGGACCAGGGCCGCGCCATCGATCCGGACGCGGCCGCGCCGCTGTACCTGGACCCGCGGGTGGCGCAGGTCGAGCCGTTCATCTGGTTCGACGGCGACTGGCGCGGCCCCGGCGACACCGGCGCGGTGTCGGTCTACATCTCCGGCATCGACACCCGCGACGGCGGGCTGATGTTCTCCCGTCTGCTCAGCCCCGCCCTGCGCGCGGCGCTGCGCGAACCGGACACCGTGGTGGTGGACCGCGCGGAACTGGACAAGCTCGGCGTCGGCGTCGGCAGCAGCGCGCGCATCAATGGTCATCGCGTGCGGGTGATCGGAGTCGGCCGCGGCCTGCGCGCGCTGGGCGGGGTCAACGTGCTCGCCTCGCTGGACACCGCGCGCGCGCTCAACAGCGACACCGCGCATCCGGACTGGCCGACCTACATGGTGGCCAGGCTGCGCCCCGGCGCCGACCCGCAGGCGGTGGCGCAGGCGATCGACAGCGCGGTCACGCGGCCGCGCGTGGAAGCCTGGAGCGCCGACGATTTCGCCCGGCGCAGCATCCTGTTCTGGATGTTCGACACCGGCGCCGGCTCCGGCGTGCTGTTCCTCGGCGGCATCGTGCTGCTGGTCGGCGTGGCCATCACCAGCCAGACCCTGCTCGGCACCGTGCTCGGCGCCGCGCGCGAGTACGCCACGCTCAACGCGCTGGGCGTGAGCATGCGCAATCTGCGCTGGGTGGTGCTGGAACAGGCCGCCTGGGTCGGTGCGCTGGGCCTGATCGGCGCCAGTGCGCTGGGCGCGGCGCTGGTCGCGCTGGCCCGCGCGCACGACGTGCCGGTGGCGTTCAACGCCAGCGGCTGGGGCCTGTGCGTGTGTGCGGTGATGCTGCTCACCGTGGTCTCGGCCCTGGCCGCGCTGCGCGGGCTGCGCCGCGCCGATCCGGCGTTGCTGCTGCGATGAGCCGCATCGTCGCCCCCGCCGCGCTGCACCCGGCCGCCGCCACCCTCAGCGGCAGCGGACTGTGCAAGAGCTTCGTCTCCGGCAGCCTGCGCACGCCGGTGCTGCGCGACGTGGAACTGCAGGTGTGGCCGGGCGAGCTGACCCTGATCTCCGGCCCGTCGGGCTGCGGCAAGAGTACCCTGCTGTCGATCCTCAGCGGCCTGCAGCGCGCCGACGCCGGCCAGGTGCTGGCGCTGGGCGAGGAACTGGGCGCGCTCGGCGCCACCGCGCTGGAGCAGTTCCGCCTGCGCCACACCGGCTTCATCTTCCAGGGCTTCAACCTGTTCCCGGCGCTGTGTGCGCTGGACCAGGTGCGGCTGCCGCTGCAGTACATGGGCCTGGCCCCGGCCGAAGTGCGCAGCCGTGCGGAGGAAGCGCTGGCCGAGGTCGGCATCGCCCACCGCCAGCACCTGCGCCCGGCCGAACTGTCCGGCGGCGAGAAGCAGCGCGTGGCGATCGCCCGCGCGCTGGCCAAGCACCCGGCACTGCTGTTCGCCGACGAACCCACCAGCGCGCTGGACGCCGGCAACGGCCAGATCGTGATCGACCTGCTGCACCGCATCGCGCGCCGCCACAACACCATGGTGCTGTGCGTGAGCCACGACCCGCGCCTGATCCGCCATGCCGACCGCGTGCTGTCGATGGAGGACGGCCGCATCCTCGACGACCGCCGCGTCAACGCGCCGCCCTCGCCCCTGCCCACACGGAATCCCGCACCATGAAAGCGTTCGCCGCCGCGCCCCTGCTGAGCCTGCTGCTGGCCGCATGCGCGCCCTCGGACCGCACGCCGGCCCCGGCGCCGGCCGCCACCCCGGCCTACCTGGCGGTGGCGCGCGGCCGCATCGATGTGGAAGGCGGCGTGCTCAAGCTCGGCCTGCCGGTCGCCGCGACCCTGCGCGAGGTACCGGTGCACGAGGGCGACGCGGTGCAGAAAGGCGCCGTGCTGGTCGCCGGCGACGACCGCGCCGCCGCGGTCGAGCTGGACATCGCCCGCACCCGCGCGCAGGCCGCGGCGACCCACCTGAAACAACTGCAGCAGCGCCTGCAAAGCGCCCAGCAGAAGCAGCGGCGGCTGGCCGAGGCCGCGCGCCTGGGCGCCGGCGACGGGCAGACCGCAGACGATGCCAGCGACGCGGTACAGAGCCTGGCCGACGCGCTGGACACCGCGCGCAGCGACGCGGCCCTGGCCGACGCGCAGGTACGGGCGGCAGAGTTGCAGCGCGCGCAGTACCGGCTGCAGGCGCCGGTCGCCGGCCGCGTCCTGCAGTTGTCGGCCGCGGTCGGCGCGCGCAGCGAGGCCAACGCGCCGCTGCTGACCCTGCTGCCGGACGCGCCGCGCCTGGTCCGCGCCGAATTGAACGAAAGCTATGCCGGCAGCGTCACCCCGGGCATGGCCGCCGAGGTCATCAGTGACGACGGCCGCCAGACCGTGCTTGGTCAGGCGGTGGTGCGTTGGCTGGCGCCGGCCTACGGCCCGACCCAGTTGCACGACGACGCCACGCCCGCCGGCAACGACCGCAGCGTGGCCTGCGTGCTGGCCTTCACCCAGCCCTCGACCCTGCGCCTGGGCCAGCGCGTACTGGTGCGCTTCCGCAACCCGGCCGCGGCCAAGCATTGAGCTTGCACGCCGCCGCGGCGGCGAAAGGCTGCTGAAACGCGCAGCGGCGACCCTGCACGGATTGCCGAGACTGCGCAGCCGCGCCCATTCACATGATCCAATCTGCCGAGTTCCACTTCGAAGGCGGCCGCAACGGCGTGCTGCTGATCCATGGCCTGACCGGCACGCCCAGCGAAATGCGTCTGCTCGGCAAGAGCCTGAACCGCGAAGGCTTCAGCGTCCATGGCGTGCAGCTGGCCGGCCACTGCGGCGACGAGGACGATCTGCTCGCCACCAACTGGCGCGACTGGTACGCCAGCGTCGAGGCGGCGGCCGCGCGCATGCGCCCGCAGGTCGACCGGCTGTTCGTGGCCGGGCTGTCGATGGGCGCGGTGCTGGCGCTGCGCCTGGCGCAGGAGCGTCCGCAGTGGGTGGACGGCGTCGGCGTGCTCGGCGCCACCTTCCGCTACGACGGCTGGAACATCCCCAAGCGCGCGCGGCTGGCGTTCCTGCTGCCCTGGTTCAAGCGCCTGGGCATCGGCAAGCGCCGCATGTTCCTGGAAGAGCCGCCGTACGGCCTGCGCGACGAGCGCATCCGCGCCCAAATCAGCAGCGCGATGCTCGGCGGCGACAGCAGCGCCGCCGGCCTGCCTGGCAACCCCTGGCACGCCCTGGCCGAGATGTACCTGCTCGCGCGCGCGGTGCGCCGCGACCTGCCCAAGGTCGTCGCGCCATGCCTGGTCGCGCACGCGACCGAGGACGACATCGCCGACCTGCGCAATGCGCGGCTGGTGATCGCCAACGTGTCCGGGCCGACGGAGCTGCTGCTGCTGCACGACAGCTATCACATGATCACCCTGGACCGCGAACGGCGCGTGCTCGGCGCGCGCCTGGCGCAGTTCTTCGCCGCCCTGTGCGCGCCGCAGCAGGCCGCCGCCTGATGGCGATGACCGGCTCGGTAGTGGGCATCTGGCTGGCGACGGTGGCGCTCGACACCGCCGGCCAATTGGCCTTCAAGTACGTGGCCAGCCACCCGCAGGGCACCGGCATGGCGCGCTGGCAGCGCATGGCGCGGCAGCCGCAGCTGTGGTTCGGCGTGGCCTGCTACGTGCTCGAATTCCTCGCCTGGACCGCGTTCCTGTCGCTGGTGCCGCTGGGCCGCGGCGTGCTGCTGGGCTCGATCAACATCGTGGCGATCATGCTGGCCGGGCGCTGGCTGTTCGGCGAACGCCTGGGGCGCATGCAGGTGGCCGGCATCTGCCTGGTCAGCGCCGGCGTGGCCGTGGTGGGGCTGGGCTCATGAGCCGGCCGCCGCTGCATCGCTATGCGGTGGGCTTCGCCCTGCTGCTGAGCTTCGACACCCTGGCGCAGATCGGCTTCAAGCTGGCCGGCACGCACGCGTTCCCGCCGCAGGCCGAACTGGCGTGGGTGCTGCGCCTGCTCGGCAGCCCATGGCTGTACGCCGCGTTGCTGGGCTACGTCGGCGCGTTCTTCACCTGGATGAAGCTGCTCGAGCATGCGCCGATCGGCCCGGCGTTCGCCGCCTCGCACCTGGAGGTAGTCAGCGTGATGCTGCTGTCGGCCTGGTGGTTCAACGAACACATCGGCCTGCTGCAGGCGCTGGGCGCGGCGCTGATCGTCGGCGGCATCGTCTGCCTGGCGATCGGCGAACGCGCGGATCCCGCCGATGCGCACTGAAATCCCACCGACCGCCGGCCTGCCGCTGCAGTGGGGCGACCTGTGGCCAGGCCGGCCGCGCGAACGCCTGGCCAGCGCGCTCGGCCTGCCGCAGGCCCTGCTGACCTGCTCGGGCACCGCCGCGCTGATCGTGGCCCTGCGCACCCTGACCGCGGCCAACCGGCGCCGGCAGGTGCTGGTGTCGGCCTATACCTGCCCGCTGGTGGCGCTGGCGGTGGCGCACTGCGGCCTGCAACTGGTGCTGTGCGATCTGCTGCCCGGCTCGCTGGAACTGGACCCGGTGCAGCTGGCGCAGCGCTGCGGCAGCGACACCCTGGCCATCATCGCCACCCATCTGGGCGGGCGTCTGATCGACCTGGCACCGCTGCGCCGCGCCGCCGAAGGCTGCGGCGCGCTGCTGATCGAGGACGCGGCGCAGGCGCTGGGCGGCGTGCACGCCGACGGCCGCCCGGCCGGCCTCGGCGGCGACATCGGCTTCTGCAGCCTGGCCGCCGGCAAGGGACTCACGCTGTACGAAGGCGGGCTGCTGATGTCGCGGCATGCGCCGCTGCAGCGCAGCCTGGCCGACACCGCCGCGCGCCTGGGCCAGCGCGACTGGCGCTGGGAACTGCGGCGCAGCCTGGAACTGCTCGGCTACGCCGCGCTGTACCGGCCGCAGCCGCTGCGCTGGGCGTACGGCGCACCGGTGCGCCGCGCGCTGCGCCGCGGCGACCGCATCGGCGCGGCCGGCGACCGCTTCGGCACGGCCATCGCCCAGCACGCGGTCGGCGCCTGGCGCGAAGGCGTGGGCGTGCGCGCCAGCGCCCGCTGGCCGGCATTTCTTGCGCAGATCCGCGAACAGGGCCGGCGCCGCAGCGCACGCCTGGCCGGCATCCCCGGCCTGAGCGTGATCGCCGATACCCCCGGCGCCCAGGGCAGCTGGCCGATCCTGATGGTGCTGCTGCCCGATACGGCCGCACGCGAATCGGTGCTGGGTGCGCTGTGGCCGCGCGGACTCGGGGTGGCGGTGCCGTTCGTGCATGCCCTGCCCGAGTACGACTACCTGGACGGCATCGTCGAACGCACGCCGATGCCCAACGCCAGCGACTTCGCCGCGCGCTGCCTGAGCATCAGCAACAGCCCCTGGCTGGACGAGGCGCGCTTCGAGACCATCGTGGCCACGCTGCAGGCGGCCTGCGCCGGCGCGGTCGGGCCGGCGCCGCTGGATGTCGACCTGGTGCACGCCGCTGCGCCGAGCGCTTGATCGGGCGACGTGCGACTTCGCCAGCGTCGCGATGACAACGCGCCGGTCGTAACGACGACAAAATCCTGCAGGCGCAGCTTCATCCGCGAGAAGCGTTACCGGTCATGCCCTCGCGGCGGAAGCCGCGCCCACAGAAACAGGCCGCGCTAGCCGACGCTGGCCGCATCCAGCGCCGCCAGCAGCCGCAGGTTCAACGCGTGCTGCTGCGCCTGCCACGCCGCCAGATCCGCCGGCGACGGTTCGGGTTGCGCATCCAGCGCCGCCAGCTTGCGCTTCCACCATTGCGGGTAATGGGCCAGCGAGACTTCGCCGGTGATGTCGCTGCCGCACACCTGCCCGCGCAGCGCCTCGATCGCCTGCAGCAACTGCGGCACGCGCAGTTGGCCCTGGTCCCAGTTGGTGCGCACGTCCTGCGGATCCAGCACGTCCTTGTCCAGCGACAGATAGGTCGGCATCGGCGTGCGCTTCAGGTGCTCGACGAAAGCATCGCTCAGCGCGCTCACGCTGTCGAAGCCGCGCACCGCCTGGCCCAGGCCCAGCCGCCGCGCCCAACCCACGTCCACGCCGCTGCACCAGTAGCGCAGCTTGCCGCGGTACAGCGGCAGCAGATGGTTTTCCCAGGCATGGCCCGGGCCCACGTCGCCGGAGGTGATGCCGGCCACCTCGACCTGCGCCACCTGCGGCAGCGCGGCGATGCGGCGCACCCACGACCCGCAGTGCACGCCGAACGGGAAGCGCATGTTGTCCGGATGGTTGTCGAACACCACCACCCGCAACGGCGCCTGCGCGCGCTGCGCCAGGCGCACGATCAACGGCAGGCTCAGGTGATGGAAATCGCCGCTGCCCAGCAGCACGGTGCCGTACTGCGCCGGCAGCGCCTGCTCCAGCGCCGCGCCGAAGCGGCGCAGCCGCGCCATCGAGCAGGCGAAGCGCAAGCCGTCGCACCAGTCGCGCAGCGGCAGGTGCACGGCATCGGGTACGACGCCCAGCGAATCATCGAGATCGAGCAGGACCGGGGTGCGCATCTCAGTCCTCCTCGGCGGCATCGGCGGCCGGCCCGACGTCGTCGGATTCGAACAGCGGCCGCAGCCGCCGCAGCACGGCGCGCAGCAACGGATTGCGCAGGTACACCGCATGCCAGGTATAGGTGAAGCTGGCGCCGAGCTGGGCCTTCACCTCCGGATCGGTCCAGCCGGCGACGTAGGCGGTGAGGCCATGGCGGCAGGCATAGTCGAGGTTCTCGATCCAGCTCAGCGCGTACAGGTTGTGGTCGCGCGCATCCGGGTAATGCAGGCCGATGTACTTGTCGAGCAGCCGGCCCTCGTGCACGTAGCACAGGTTCCAGCCGATGATGCGGCCCTTGTGCCGGTACACGAATACCTGCCCACCCGAGTCGGCGTCGGTCAGCAGCGCGTCGAAGAACGGCTCGGTCAGCAGGTCGAAATGGATCTCGCTCTGCGCGTACACCTCCTGGTACAGCGCATAGCAGTGCGCGCGCAGCGCCGGGTCGGCGAAGGCCGGGCCGGTCGGCAGCACCTCGATCTCCAGATTGGCGCGCGAGCGCAGCTTGCGGCGGATGTTGCGCCGGCGCCCGCGCGAGAGCCGCGCCAGGTACTCGTCGGTGGAGGCGAAGTCGATCGGCACCCAGGCCAGCGCCTGCCCGCGCAGCAGCACGTAGCCGTTGCGCTCGCAGGCGTCCAGGAACGCCTGCGCCCAGGCGTTGTCGGCCTCATCCAGCAACGGCGAACGCTGCGGCACGTCCTTGACGATCATCAGCGCGCGGCGCCGGCCCAGTTGCGTACGCCACTGCCGCGGCAACTGCGCCGGGTCGGCCGCGCGCGGCAGCCAGGCGTACTCGCTCACGGTGCTGCCGACGAAGCTGGTGCGCGGCCGCAGCAGGCGCTGCCACAGGCGCTGCAGCGGCAGCCGCGCCACCTTCGCGCGCAGCGCGGGTTCGGCGGTGGTGAGCAGGTCGAACTCGGCCTCGAAGGCCGGCACCCCGTGCTCCAGGGGCTGGATCAGGAAACCGGCTGGCGGGTGCTGCAGGAACTGCCGCTGCAAGGCCTGCGGCTCGAGTTGGTTGACGAAAGGCATCTGCAAGATTGATCGTCTAGCGTGGAGAATGGATGCTGCGGCCCAGGCCGCAGCGTGCGATCCACCGGCGGCGGGCGCCGCACGGTGGCCCTTCATTTCGCGGAGCACTGCCATGACCCCGTCCATCGAGTCGCAAATCCACAGCATCGTCGCCAAGCATGGCGAGATCGACCCGGCGCGCCTGACCCCGGATGCCAAGCTGCAGGACCTGGGCGTGGATTCGCTCGAGGCCATCGAAATCCTGTTCGACATCGAAGAACACTTCGACATCACCTTCCCGCAGCGCGACCCGAACCTGGACGACGGTTCGCTCGGCAAGCTGGTGCAGGCGGTCGAGGACGCGCTGGCGGCCAAGGCGGCGGCCGGCGCGGCGCAACCGGCGCACTGACGCGCCATGGGCGCCTCCCCGCACGCGCGGCGCGTCGTGGTCACCGGCATGGGCGCGGTCAGCGCGCTCGGCCTGGGCGCCGAGGCGCTGTGGAGCGCGATGCGCGAGGGCCGCAGCGGCATCGCCGCCCTGCCCTCGCCCGATCCGCTCAGCACGTTGAAGATGCGCGTGGCCGCGACCCTGCAAGGGTTCGCTCCGGATGCCACGCAGACCGGCGGCATCGCCCCCGGTCAACTCGACCGCATGACCCAGATGGCGCTGGTCGCCGCCCGCGAGGCGATCGCCCAGGCCGGTCTGCCGCACGGCGATGCCGCGCTCGGCGCGCGCTGCGCGGTGGTGGTCGGCACCGGCGTCGGCGCCGAACTCAGCCGCGACGAACAATCGCGCCGGCTGTACCGCGACCAGGCCGAACGCCTGCATCCGCTGACCATCGTGCGCAGCATGGCCAACGCGCCGGCCAGCCAGATCAGCATCGCCTTCGGCCTGCGCGGCCCGGCCTTCGCCGTGTCCAGCGCCTGCGCCTCGGCCAATCACGCCTTCGCCCAGGCCGCGCTGATGGTCCGCCATGGCCTGGCCGACGTGGCCATCGCCGGCGGCAGCGAAGCCTGCCTGAGCCTGGCGCTGATCCGCGCCTGGGAAGCGATGCGGGTGGTCAGCGACGACACCTGCCGGCCGTTCTGCGCGCAGCGCAGCGGCCTGGTGCTGGGCGAAGGCGCCGGCATGTTCGTGCTGGAAAGCGCCGAGCACGCGGCCGCCCGCGGCGCGCTGCCGCTGGCGGAACTGGCGGGGTTCGGCATGAGTTCCGATGCCGGCGACATCGTCGCACCCAGCGTCGACGGCGCCGCCACGGCGATGCGCCTGGCGCTGCAGGACGCCGGCCTGGCGCCGGAGCAGATCGATTACGTCAACGCCCACGGTACCGGCACGCAGGCCAACGACCGCTGCGAAACCCAGGCGCTGCGTCAGGTGTTCGGTGCGCACGCCGAGGCGCTGGCGGTCAGCTCCACCAAGGCGGTGCACGGCCACGCGCTCGGTGCGGCCGGCGCGCTGGAACTGCTGGCGGCGATCGGCGCGCTGCGCGAGCAGGTGGTGCCGCCCACGGCCAACTTCCTCGATGCCGATCCCGAATGCGATCTGGACTACGTGCCCAACCAGGCGCGCGCCCGCAACGTGCAAGCGGTGCTGAGCAATTCCTTCGCCTTCGGCGGACTCAATGCGGTGATCGCGCTGCGCGCGGCGGGCTGAAGCGCCCGCCGCCGCAAACAACGGCGGGAGGCAACGCGAACCGCGCGCGTCGTCTCCCGCCCGGCTCATGCGACCTGCTTGGCGCGGGTCAGCAACTGGTCCAGCAAGGACAGGCCCAGGTCGATCTCTTCGTGGCTGATGTGCAGCGACGGCGCCAGCGTGATCACGTTCTTGTAGTAACCGCCCACGTCCAGGATCAGGCCGATGCGCTTGCCGTTGTGGCGCAACTCGCCTTCCAGGCCCATGTCGACCATGGTGTCGAGCAGCTTGCGGTTCGGCGTGAAGCCGTCCGCCTGGCAGATTTCCGCACGCAGGGCCAGGCCCAGGCCGTCGACGTCGCCGATTTCCGGGTGACGCTTCTGCAGGTCGCGCAGGCCGTCCAGGAAGTGCGCGCCCTTGGCCATCACCATCGACTCGTAGTCGGTCTCGGCCAGCATGCGCATGGTTTCCAGGCCGACCGCGGTGCCCAGCGGGTTGGAGGCGAAGGTGGAGTGGGTCGAACCCGGCGGGAACACGGTCGGGTTGATCAGCTCCTCGCGCGCCCAGATGCCGGCCAGCGGGTTCAGGCCGTTGGTCAGCGCCTTGCCGAACACCAGCACGTCCGGGGTCACGCCGAAATGCTCGATCGCCCACAGCTTGCCGGTGCGGAAGAAGCCCATCTGGATTTCGTCCACCACCATCAGGATGCCGTACTTGTCCAGCACCCGCTTCAGGCCGGTGAAGAAGTTCGGCGGCGGGATCACGTAGCCGCCGGTGCCCTGGATCGGCTCGACGTAGAACGCCGCGTACTCGCACTGCCCGGCCTTGGGATCCCACACGCCGTTGTACTCGGTCTCGAACAGGCGCTCGAACTTGGCCACGCACTGCTCGCCGTACTCTTCCTTGGACATGCCCTTGGGGCCGCGGAAGTGGTACGGGAATTCGATGAACTGGGCGCGGTCGAAATGACCGAAGCGGCGGCGGTAGCGGTACGACGAGGTGATCGCCGAGGCGCCGAGGGTACGGCCGTGATAGCCGCCTTCGAAGGCGAACACCAGGCTCTTGCCGGCGCTGGCGTTGCGCACCAGCTTCAGCGAGTCTTCCACCGACTGCGCGCCGCCGACGTTGAAGTGCACGCGGCCCTTGCGGCCCCACTTGCGCTCGGCGTCGACCGCGATGGTCTTGGCCAGCTCGATCTTGGTCGGGTGCAGGTACTGGCTGGCGACCTGCGGCAGGGTCTCGATCTGGCGGGTCAGCGCCTGGTTCAGGCGCGGATTGGCGTAACCGAAGTTGACCGCCGAGTACCACATCTGCAGGTCCAGGTACGGCACCTCTTCGGTGTCGTACAGGTAGCTGCCGTCGCAGCGGCCGAAGATGCGCGGCGGCTCGCTGTAGTGCACGGTGTCGCCGTAGGAGCAGTACTGGGACTCGTCGGCCAGCATCTGCGCATCGGTCAGCGCGCGCTGGTGGTCGGCACCGGTGCGCAGCAGCGCCTCCGGATCGGGCGCGGCATCGCCATGCAGCGGTGCGAGCGAGGAAAGCGAAACATTCCGGTTCATCGGGATCAGGCTCGTTGGGTGACGGGAAGCGGGAAGGACACGGTGGTGGTCGCCGGCACCGCCAGGTCGGGCAGCAGGGCGATGGCGTCGTCGAAACCGGTGATCGCGCAATGGGCGATCCCGTTGGCGCGGCAATGGCGCAGCAGACCGTCCTTGGCGAACACCAGGTCGGCCTTGCCGGCCAGGCAGAAATCGGAGCGGCCGTCGCCGATCAGCAAGGTGGCGCGCTCGGGCGGCTGCTGCGCCATGACCGCGCACTTGCAGGTGCCGCTGGGGCAGTCCGGCCGCGCATGCGGCGAGGCCATGCGCCATTCGCCCGCGTCGGTACGCAGCAGGCGGTTGGCGATGATCGGCAGATGGTGCAGACCGTGGCGGGCCAGGATCCGCGCGATGCCGTAGTCCAGGCCGTCGCTGACGATGCTCAGCGGGATGCCCAGGCGTTCGGCCAGCGCCACGAAGCGCACGAAGGCCGGGTCGATCCGCACCGCATCCAGCACCCGGTGCAACGCATCGACATCGCCGTCGAGCAGCGCGACCTGCTTGCTCATGCACTCACGGGCCCCGATCCGACCGGCGACCCAGTCGTCTT
Organism: Xanthomonas sp. LMG 12460; assembly: GCF_009192895.1. Lineage (NCBI taxonomy): Bacteria > Pseudomonadati > Pseudomonadota > Gammaproteobacteria > Lysobacterales > Lysobacteraceae > Xanthomonas > Xanthomonas sp. LMG 12460. The sequence goes on from NZ_NKUH01000073.1 coordinate 15,532, forward strand.
CCAGCTCCTGCCAACCGGGGCGCCCGAGGTGCTCGAGCAGGCTGTCGGTCACGTCCTGCAGGGACACGGTACCGTCAAAATCGCAAAGGATGTTCCATTGGGCGCGCAAGGTGGCTCTCCGGCTGATGGGGGCAGAGCCTAGGCACGCTGTCTTTCGCACTCCTTTCGGCGAGGTGAAAGAAAGCGGAGCGTTCACATTGGGCGTGGTAGGTGCCCACGCATCCCCCTGACCTGCTGACCGCCCAACGCTGGGATGCGCTACACGGTTCCCAATTCGACCGCGATCGGGCAACCTACATGCACCAGGCCCGGATGGCGAAACTGGTAGACGCATCGGACTTAAAATCCGCCGGGGGCGACCCCATGCCGGTTCGATTCCGGCTCCGGGCACCACTTGCTGACAGGCGAAACCGACAGGCCACACAAGGCAAGGCTGCCCGCTCTGCCGCCTCGGCACGCCAATCATCCCGATTACCACAGATGCACCTCGTGCAAGGTGGTGTTTGACATGCGGGCTGTTCACTGAAGTGCCAAGCGCAGCTTTGCCCTTTCCCACTCCCAGTAGCGGAAAGCGCAAGAAAAGCACATCCAATTGTGGGATGGCCCGCAAACTGTCGGAACCCAAGGCAAGGCGTCGCATCGCCCCAGACGGCACCGTGCTAAAAAATTGCCACACCAGCTACGCCAGCTGCTTAGGGAGAAGCGAGTGAACGAGACCTACCAAAGAGAAAAGCGCGCGCGTACGTTCGCCCAATCCATCAGGGACACGTGGAGTGGTCCGCTTTCCAGCAACCAGAAGGAACAGTTGGGCAAGAGGATCCTCGACGAAGTGGATGGCGCACCGGATCGTGACAGCCTGGAGTCCATCATCATCGCCGCGCTCAGAGAGAAGAATATCGATCCAGACGACCTCGGCATCGAATGGTCTTTGGATGGAGATTGAAAGCCATCGCCCGGCGCTCTCGAAGACGCCGATCAGCTTGAATGCTCAAGACAAGCCCACAGGTCGCCCAGCAAAGGCGGGGATGCCAATGCCGCTCCAGCGACACGGCCACCGAAAAGTCCCCGGCACCGCCGCCACGGCGGCACCGGGGATGCCAACGGCAAGCGTGATTCGCGGCACTCAGATCGCGCGCGAGTAGCGCGCCGGCTGGTCGGGCTGGCGCAGGTAGCGGTCGAAGCACATGGCGATCAGGCGCAGCAGCGGGCGGCCGCGGGCGGTGGCCTGGACCACGCCGTCGCGGTAGTCGGCCAGACCGTCCGCGCACAGCGGCGCCAGTGCGCGCAGTTCCTCGCGGAAGTAGCTGGCGAAGTCGATACCGTGGCGCTGCGCCACCACTGCCGCGTCCACCCGCCCCTGGCACATCAGCTGCTGGATCAGCTCGGCGCGCAGGGCGTCGTCGGCACTGAGCTGCAGGCCGCGCAGCACCGGGCTGTCGCCGGCGTCCACGGCCGCTTCCCAGGCCGGCAGGTCGCGCTGGTTCTGGCTGTAGCTGGCGCCGATGCGGCTGATCGCGCTGACCCCCAGGCCCAGCAGGTCGGTGTCGGCGTGGGTGGTGTAGCCCATGAAGTTGCGGTGCAGGCTCCCCTGCCGCTGCGCGCGCGCCAGGTCTTCCTGCGGCAGCGCGAAGTGGTCCATGCCGATGTACTGGTAGCCCGCTGCAGAGAGCCTGCTGACCGCGAGGCCGAGCAGGGCCAGCTTCTGCTCGGCATCGGGCAGATCGGCGTCTGCGATGCGCCGCTGCGCTTTGAACAGCTGCGGCATGTGCGCGTAGCCGTAGACCGCCAGGCGGTCCGGGCGCGCCGCGATCACCGTCTCCAGGGTCTGTTCAAACCCGGCCAGGGTCTGCCGCGGCAGGCCGTAGATCAGGTCGACGTTGACCGAGCGCATGCCGTGCACGCGGCAGGCGCGCAGGATGTCCAGCGTCTCGTGCACGCCCTGGCGGCGGTTGATCGCCTGCTGCACCAGCGGGTCGAAATCCTGGATGCCCAGGCTGGCGCGATTGAAGCCCAGTTCGGCCAATGCGGCGATGTCCTGCGGCGTCACCGTGCGTGGGTCCAGTTCGATGGACATCTCGCGGTCCGGCGCCTGGCTGAAGCGGAACAGCCCGCGCAGGCCCTGCACCAGTTCGCCCAGCAACTCGGGAGCGAGGAAGTTGGGGGTACCCCCGCCCAGGTGCAGTTGCACCACCTCGCGCTCGCCCTCGAAACACGCGGCCATCATCGCGGCCTCGCGCAGCAGCCGCTGCACGTAGGTGCGGCCGCGCTGCGGGTCGCGGGTGATCACCCGATGGCAGCCGCAATAGAAGCAGGGATTGCGGCAGAACGGCACGTGCACGTACAGCGACAGCGGCCGCCGCGGATCGCTGGCCTGGACCGCGGCGAACAATTGCGCCGGGCCGAAGCCGGTCTGGAAATGCGGCGCGGTCGGGTACGAGGTGTAGCGCGGGCCGGGACGGTCGTAGCGGCGCAGCAGGTCGGCGTCGAAGGTCCAGGCGGCGGAGGGATCGGGCGCGGTCAGGATGTCCATGCCACGAGCATGCGCGGCGCCCGGCACGGCCGCCTTGACCTGGATCAATCCGCGCACGCAGCCGGCGGCAGCGGCGATGCCGGCTCGAACGGGCGCCAGCTCATCTGGTGACGGCGCCAGAACGTCTCGGCGATGCGCTGGGCGATGTCGTCGGCCAGCAGCCGCATCGGCATGTTGGGCAGCTCGGCGGTGGTGGCGCGGAACAGGCCCAGCCAGCGCTGGAACAACAGTGCGCTGAGTTCGCGCATGGCCATGTGCCGCGGCATCGGCGCGCCGCGGAAGCGGCGGGTGCCGCGCAGCATCGCCGACCAGAAATCGCACAGCTGCTGCTGGTGCGCGTCCCAGTCCTCGATGTGCGCGGCGAACACCGCCGACAGATCGGCGTCGGCGCGCACGCGGCGGTAGAACGTCTCCACCAGCGCCTGCACCTCGGCCTCGCTGCACAGGTCCGGCCCCGGCAAGGGCATGCCCTCGATCTGGTCCTGCATGGTCCGCTCCACGTCGCTCGACGCCGACAGTCTCCACGCCGCCACCGCGGCGGCCTTGATCAGGATCAATGTCGGCATGGCCGGCACTGCCTAGTCTGCCGCTGCGGCATGCGCCGACGCCGGTGTCGACGGGGGATCGGCGGCCAGGCGGCTGGCAGGCGCGGCGACGTGTGTGGCGCTGCCCCCTTGGCGCATGCCGCATCCTCCTTTCGCGATGGAATCCACCGTCATGGCCTCTCCCGACGATCCGCTGCTCGACCCGCTCGATCCCGGTACGCCACGCCCGCTGGTGCAGCGGCTGGGGGTGATCCTGTGGCCGAGCTTCCTGGTGGCCGGCGCGATGAGCGTGCTGTTCTTCGCCCTGGTCGATCCGCTGGCGCTGCGCGACATCACCTTCCCCGGCCGCCAGCTGAGCCGCGAGCTGGGCTATACGGTGGGCTTCTTCATGTTCTGGCTGGCGACGCTGGCCTCGAGCCTGCTGACTGGCTTCCTGTTGCGTCCGGCGCCGCACGGCGACGCCGCGCCGCTGTCCTGAGCCGGCTGCCGATGCCTCGCCCGATCCACTTGCATGTCGTCACCTCGCCCGCAGCCACGGCAGGACCGGCGCCGCCACATCGGTACACGCAGTTCCGACGCGTGGTGCTGTGGCTGCTGTTCGCCGCCTTCTATCTGCTGCCGTGGCTGCGCTGGCAGGGCCGGCAGGCGCTGCTGCTGGACCTGCCGGCGCGGCGCTTCGACGTGTTCGGCTGGACCCTGTGGCCGCATGACGTCGGCTGGCTGCTGCTGGCGCTGGGCGCCGCCGCGGCCTCGCTGGCGGTGCTCACCACCCTGGCCGGGCGCCTGTGGTGCGGCTTCGCCTGTCCGCAGACGGTGTGGAGCCATGCCTTCGCCTGGATCGAACGGCGCTTCGCCGACTGGCCGGCCGCGGCACGGCACCTGCTGTGGGCGACCGTGGCGCTGTGGACCGGGGTCAGCTTCGTCGGCTACTTCGTGCCGATCGCCGACCTGGTCGCGCGCCTGCATCCGTTCGCCTGGAGCGGCGGGGAGACGTTCTGGGTGCTGTTCTATGCGCTGGCCACCTGGGGCAACGCCGGCTTCCTGCGCAGCCAGGTCTGCCGCTACCTGTGCCCCTACGCGCGCCTGCAGCCGCTGCTGTGCGACCGCGACACGCCGCTGGTCGGCTACGACGCGATGCGCGGCGAACCGCGCGGCGCCCGCGCCTGCGGCACTGGCAGCATCGCCCAGCGCGGGCGGCGCCTGCTCGACCCCGTCACCGCCCGCGACTACGCCGTGCGCGCCAGCATCGCCCAGCTCGCCGGCCAGGGCGGCAGCCGCGGCGAGGCCCTGGCCGCGTATGCCGGCACCCTGCCCAAGTTCAGCGTCGAACAACTCGGCGACTGCGTGGCCTGCGACGCCTGCGTGCAGGCGTGCCCCGCCGGCATCGATCCGCGCAATGGTGCGCATTACGCCTGCACCGCCTGCGGCGCGTGCGTCGAGGCCTGCGACCGCAGCATGGATCGCCACGGTTTCGCCCGCGGCCTGTTGCGTCTGGCTGGTGCCAATGCCATCGATCGCCAGCCGCGGCACTGGTGGCGCCGGCCGCGGCTGCTGGGCGGCGCCGCCACGCTGCTGGGGGCGTTGCTGGCGTGGTGGTGGCTGGCGGCGTGAGCCGGGCCGAGTCGACCGTGGCGACTCATTGGGCGCGGCGGAACCGCTGCCGCCCCCTGGGGCAGCGACGGACATTTTTTTGCAACGAAGGGCTAGCGCACCTGCTGGCAGGCGTGTAGAATGCGCGGCTCCCAAGCGGGAATAGCTCAGTTGGTAGAGCGCAACCTTGCCAAGGTTGAGGTCGCGAGTTCGAGTCTCGTTTCCCGCTCCAAATAGCGTCACTTGCTTTCTACGATGCAAGTGAACCACCGAAAAAAGGAGCCCAGGCTCCTTTTTTCGTTTTCGCGCTCTGCGGACTCGACAGCGACGCTGCCCGAATCAGCGCCGATCCGCCAATCCGCCGCGCAGCGAACCTCTTACTTCAGCGGATTCTCCGGCTCCCTGCCCCGCAGTGCCTTGTCCTGCCGGCAGGTCTTCAAGGGCTGGGCCGTCGCCGACTCGATCGCGGTCACCTCGCGGGTGTCGTCGCGCGCATGCACCTTCAGGCAGGCGCAGCCGTAGCCGGCGCTGCCCGTCCCGGTCGCCACCCAGCGCGCCTGGGAGAACGTCGGCCATGTGCCCTCGGCCTGGTGCCCGCCCTGCTGGCCGACCGTCCACTCGCCGGCCTTGTCCACGAGCGTGGCGTTGCCTGGCGAGGGATTGTCGAACCAGCCGCAGCGCGTGACGGCGCCGGCAGGCGGCGCGGCATCGGAGACAGCGCACCGGCCGGTCATGGCAACCAGGGCCGCACCGAACACGCTTGCGAAACGCAAAACAGGTCGCGATGGATTCATGACATCAGGATCGAGGGACGAGACCGGCATCATCGCAAATCGGCGTCCGCCGGCGCTGCCGGGAGGCCCTGCAGGCGGCAAGGCGCAGCGCCGATGCCGCCTCTCCTGTTCGATGCGATGCCGCCGCGCGATCGCAGCGCCGTCGTGTATCCGTTCTACGACCTGTCCTGGTTCGACACCGTCGGCCGCCAGCTGTTCGTGCAGTACAGCCGGCGCTTCGGGGCGGCGCCGTAGCGGCGACGCAGCGTCGCCGGCGCCGGGCGCACCGCGGTCGCGGTCGCGGTCGCGGTAGGGAAAACCGCAGCTGGCTCGTCTATCTACCGCAACGTCGCCCTGCGGGAGACGCTGCCGCGCGCTGCTGCCGGGTCCCGCACCGTCTTTCCAGAGCATCCGCTGCATGCAGACCCTGATCCAACGCGGCATGGCCACCCTTCGCCAGAACGACGTCGACGGCCTGTACAGGCTGTGGTCCGGCGCGACCGTGCTCAACCATCTGCAGGAGGCCGACCTCGATGTGCTGATGCAGCGCTGCGACGCCCGGATCCAGGCCGCGCCGGGCGACCCGGCGCCATGGCGGCTGAAGTGCCTGATCTACCTCGACCGCAGCGCGCACTTCACCAGCGACCGCCGGCAGGCGCTGCGCACCGTCGCCGAGTGGGCCGGACGCGCGATCGGCCTGGTCCCGCACGACGCCGAGGCGCACCGCCTGCTCGGCAGCGCGCACTACTGGCTGGACGAACCCGCATCGGCGATCAGCGCCTACCGCAACGCCCACGCGCTGCAGCCGCAGGTGGACCTGCAGGTCCGCCTGTTCGAGATGGAATCACTGCCTGCCGGGCAGTCGCCGCAGCTGCTGCAGCTGGACTTCCGCGACGGCAACGCCTGCCACTACTACAGCGCCGGCGTCTCCATCGGCAAATGGAAACACGCCGGGATGGAGCCGGCCGATGCCGGCTACGTCGACGCGGTGCAGTTCGCCCTCTACGAGCACGGCACCACGCTGTTCCGGCAAGCCCTGGAACTGGGCGAGGCCGCCACCTGCAACACCGACCCCCATACCTTCGCGATGTGCTGCAACAACCTCGGCCTGCTGTACCTGGACCGGGGCCTGTACGCGCAGGCGCAGGCCATCCTCGAAGAAGGGCTGCGCCACAGCCAGTTCCAGTTCCTGTACCAGAACCTACGCGAGGCCTATCGCCAGCAGGGCATGCGCGCCGAGGCCGCGGATCTGGCGCTGACCCTGATGATGGACTACGAACTGGACACGCCGCTGTTCCTAGATTGCGCGCAGGCGGCATGCAGCCATCTCAACCGCGTCGGCCGCCATGCCGACGTGCTGGAAATCGCCGACGCGGCGCAGGAAGAGTTCGAGGCACTGCCCGACCAGGCCCAGGCCGATCCGGAACTGCTGCGGATGTATGCGCTGGTGCAGGCCCACCACCGTCTCACCGCGACGCGTGCCCTGGGCCGGCTGCAGCCGGAGCATGTGGATACCGCCCTGTCGCAGGCGGCAGCGGAGGCGAATCCGCACGACCTGGACACGCTGTTCGTGCACGCCAGCGCACTCGGCGAGGCGCGCGACTACCCGGCCGCGGTCGATGCCTACGCCTCTCTGATCGCCGAGGGCACGCAGCAGCAGGACCTGCAGGCGCTCAAGCGCGCGCGGCACGGACGCGGCTACCTGCTGCTGTACCATCTGCCCGACGCCAAGGCCGCACTGCAGGACTTCCTCGCCGTGCAGCGCGACGGCACGGACGACTTCTACACGCACTACTACCAGGCCAACTGCCATTACGTGCTCAAGGACTACCGCAGCGCACTGCCGGCCTGCGACGCGGCACGCGCCCTGCTCGACGACGCCGTGGTGCAGGCGGATCCCGGCTCGGCGGCGCAGCTGTACATGATGGAAGCCAATTGCCACATGAACCTCGGTGCCTATCCCGCGTCGGTCGCCGCCTTCGAGCGCTCGCTGGCGCTGCACGAACGTGCGGACGTGCGCGAGAGCTACGAGCTGGCCCGGCAACTGGCCGCCAAGCCGAAGAAGCGGCTGTTTGGGCTGTTCTCGTGATCGCCAGCGCATGAGCCACGCTTCGCACACTGCTCGCGCGAAAATCCAGTGGCAACGCTGCGGCCGCGTGTGGCCGCGCGTGTCCTGACCCGGCCGTCGTGTCGCTGCGCTGCGCGCTGCTCGGGCTGAGTCTGCTGCTTGGTGGCTGTGCGGCATCGGCCCCGACGCCGCTGCAACACCAGGTCTACGTCTGGCAGCGGCAATGGAGTGGCGCGCACGCGGTAGTGCTGGCACAGACCCGCGCGGACTTCTCGACGTTGCGCGTACTCGCGCTGCAGGCGCATCCGCGCGCCGGCTGGGGCCCCGCCGCGGTGGATCTGCGGCAGCTCGCCGCCGATGGCCGCCCGGTGATCGCGGTGGTGCGGCTGGACGGGCAATTGCCGCAACTGGACGCGACGCGCATCGACGCCGAGGTGCTGCACGTGGTGCGCACTTGGCGCACCGCCGGCGTGGCACTGCGCGGCGTGGAGATCGACCACGACTGCGCCACCGCGCGGCTGCCCGCCTATGCGGCGCTGCTGCGGCAACTGCGCGGCGCGCTGCCGGCGGACCTGGCGCTGAGCATCACCGCCCTGCCCGCCTGGCTGGACAGTCCGGCACTGACCGCAATGCTGCGCACGGTCGACAGCTCGGTGCTGCAGGTGCATGCGGTGAACGCACCGACGGCCGGCCTGTTCGATCCGGTGCAGGCGCGACGCTGGGCCGACCGTTACGCCCAGCGCAGCGCCACGCCGTTCTGGCTGGCCCTGCCCGCCTACGGCGTGGCCCTGATCGACGGCACCGACGCCGACGCTGCACCGCTGATCGAAAGCGAGGCGCCGCTGGCGGCGCGCGGCGCACGCCGCGAACTGCAGGTGTCGCCACAGCAGCTCGCCGCCTTCGTCGATGCGCTGCGCGCCCACCGCCCGCCGCGCCTGGCCGGCATCGTCTGGTTCCGCCTGCCGCTGCCGGGCGACCGCCGCGCCTGGCCGCTGGCGACGCTGCAGGCGGTGGTGCACGGACGTCCGTTGCAGGCGGCCGTGCAGGTGCAGGCCAGCGGCACCGGCCCGATCTACGACCTGACGCTCGCGAACGATGGCACGACCGCGGCCACGCCGCCGCAGCGCGTGGTCCTGCGCGGCAGCGCCTGCGAAGCCGGCGACGCACTCGGCGATTACCGGCTGCAATGGCCGGCACCGTCGCCCCGCTTCGAACGCACTCGCGCATCCCACCCCCTGGCCGCCGGAGAACGCCGTGCGCTCGGCTGGGTCCGCTGCCGCCGCCTGCACACAGGTGCCATCGATGTCCTGCCGTGATCCCCGACCCGCGGCCACGCCTGCCGCCGCGCTGATGCTGCTCCTGCTGCCGCTGGGCGGCGCCCGCGCCTGCGGCCCGGAGTTCCCGTACCGCCTGCTCGACGACCGTGCCAGCGCGCTGGCGCAATTGCCCGAAGGCAGCTTCGCTCGCGAAGTGCAGCGCCTGGGCGCACCGATCGCCGGCCTCGGCCGCGCCGGCACGGCGACCCTGCCGCGCTACTGGGACGCCAGCGCGCAGTTCCCGCAGCAGCGCGACGACGTCGAACGCAGGCAAGTGGGCACCGCGCGGTTCGCCCGGATCGAACAACTGCGCGCGCTGGACGATGCGCAGCAGGCCGAACGCGACGGCGCCGACCTGCCACCGGAACTGCGCCTGTACACCGCCGGCGCGGTGGCGTTCGCGCAGGGCCGCTATCCGTCGGCCGCGGACTACTTTCGCCAGGTGCTGGCCCTGCCCGAGGCACAGCGCCGGGCGCGCAGCACGTGGGCCGCCTATTCGCTGGGACGCAGCCTGGCGCTGGCCGCCGACGGCGCGCTGGCTGGCGATGCCGTGGCGCAGCGGCAGGCGTACCGGCAGCAGGCGCGGCAGGCCTTCCAGCAGACCCGCACGTTGCGCCTGGCCGGATTCGACGATCCGCTGGAGCTGGGCATCGCCAGCCTCGGCGAGGAGGCGCGTCTGCTGCTCGCCAGCGGCGACTGGAACGGCGCGATCGGCCTGTACGCGGTGCAGGCGGCACAGGGGTCGGACACTGGCCTGAGTTCGCTCAAGCAGGTGGCCGCCGATCTCGCCCGCCGCAGCGATGCCGAACTGGCGCCGCTGTTGCAAGGGCAGGCGGTGCGGCGGCTGTTGATCGCCCGGCTGCTCAGCGACAGCCACGCCTTCGATGCCGACTCCGGCAGCGTTCTGTCCTCGGCGCGCTTCCTGAACCTGCTGCAGGACGCAGCGGGCGATCCGATGGAAGACGCCGATCGCCTGGCCGCGCTGGCCTATCGCCAGGGCGATTACCCCAGCACCGCGCGCCTGCTCGCGCATGCCGGCGACAGCGGCCTGGCCTGGTGGCTGCGCGCCAAGATGGCACTGCGCGACGGCGACGCCGCGCGCGCCGCACAGGCCTACGCGCAGGCATCCCGGCGCTTCCCGCCGAACGAGGACTGGGGCACGCGCCGCAATGGCGACTGGAGCAACGAGACGCTCAAACCGCAGTGCCGCATCGAGGGCGAAGCGGCGATCCTGGCGCTGCAACGCGGCAGCTACGTGGAGGCGTTCGCACAGCTGTACCGCAGCGGCGACCTCTACTGGGAAGACGCCGCCGCGGTCGCCGAGCGCGTCCTCACCGTGCAGGAACTGCAGGACTACGTGGATCGCCACGTGCCCGCCACGCCGCCGGCCGCCGCGAACGCGGCGCCGGAGTATTGGGAACGGACGCCGGCCCTGAAACTGCGCGAACTGCTGGCGCGCCGGCTGATGCGCGACGGCCGCTACGACGATGCGCTGCCCTACTTCGCCCAGCCCGAATTGCGCGAGGCGGCGCGCCGCTATCGGGATGCGCGGCGGCAAGGCACATCGGCCTGGACCGGCATCGGCCGCGCCGAGGGCAATTACCGGGCTGCCCTGATCGCGCGCCGCCAGGGCATGGAACTGCTGGGCTACGAACTTGGGCCGGACAACCGGGTCTACGCCGGCAACTATGCCGAAGCCACGGCGCATGCGCAGCTGCGCCCCGGCGGCCTGATCGCCGCGGCCGAAGCACAGCGCTGGAACGCCACCGCCGCGCAGCCTTACCGCCGCTACCACTACCGCTGGATCGCCGCCGCCCTGGCCGATCGCGCCGCCGACGACCTGCCCGCACGCAGCCAGGCCTACGCCGCCGCGCTGTGCCAGGCGACCGACTGGCTGATCACCCTCGACCCCGCGCAGGCGCGTCGGTCCTACCAGCGCTATGTCGCGCACGGCGCACTCAATCCGGTGCCTGGCAAGGCCTATGTGTTCGGCGTGGGCGCCTGCGAGACGCCGGATTTCGAGGGCGCGCGGCGGCGCCTGTGGATCGAGCGCGGCCAGGCCGTACGCCAGTTCGTGCACACGCAACGGCTCGCCCTGGGCGCGGCCGGCCTGGCGCTGCTGGCCGCGGCAGGCTGGCTGGTGCGCCGGCGCATGCAGCGCAAGGCGCGGACAGTCGCAGCGCAAACGCCGCAGGACTGAGCCTGCGGCGCGGGTCGGCCGCGCTCCGCGCACGAGCGCACTGCTTGCCACCACCGGCGAAATCGTCAGGCCTGCACTGCGCCGCTCCGACCAATTCCCAATCCCGACTCCCCAATCCCGAAGGTAGGGATCGCCGCCCCCGCTCGTCTCTTCAACAGGACTTTCCTGTTTACCGCTGGAATCGCGTCGACGCACGCGGCGCCGGCCGCTCTGCCGTCCTGGACGACCGTTCTCCCGATGCAGCACCGCAGCACGCGCGACAAGGACGTCACCGCTCGCGGCATGCGCCGCGTGGCGTTCACGTGCCTGCGTCAGTCGCGCAGACACGCGGCCTTGAGACTGCGCTCAGTTCCTGCAGTACCAAGCCAGGCAGGCGATCGCCAGCGCAACCAGGCAGCACAGGCGCACGCTGCGGCGGCGGCTCAGCAGCGCGTGCACGCCCTGCAACAGCACCAGCACCGCCAGCACGCACAGGCCGACCAGCCGCCCGTTGCCGCTGTCCTGGAAATTGGCGGAGGACAACTGCGGATCGGCACCGTCCACCCATGCGTACGGGCGACCGGACACGGCGTACAGCAGCATGCCCAACGCATAACCGCTCCAGGACAGCACCTGCGCGGCGATCGCCACGGCCTTGCGCGCGCCTGCCATCGCGCGGCCTCACTCGCACACGAACAGGGTGCCGGCGGCCGGCCCGGTGCCGCTGGCACGCAGCGGCCTCGCCTCGCAACGCGCGACGTCGCCGACGTGCCGCGACACCTGCACCAGGCCATCGGGCCCATAGCCGCACACCAGGTAGAGACCGTGCGGGTCGGGCGCATCGAAGCGCCAGATCGACACGCCCGCATCACCCGGGCGGCGCGTGTCCTCGTTGCTCGGCACCAGCGCCGCCATTTCGCGCGGCGGCCCGGAATAGACGCCACTGGAGAACAGCCGCAGCGACGGCGCGGCGGCGAATGCGACGCGGGCGTCGGCCGGCAGGTCGGGACTCTGCAATGGCGCTTCGGCCACGCGCAGGCGCTCGGGACACTGCAGCGTCTGCCTGGCTGCGGCCGGCACCGCGAACAGCGTGGCGACCAGCAGCGGCAGCGCGCGGCGTGCCGTAGCGGAAATGTCCTTCAGAACCATCGCGAGCTCCTGGTCGACTGCGGCATCAAGACCGGCCAGGGCTTCCCTCCTGGCCTACCACTCCCGGCGCTCCCCGCAAACACGGCGAGCCAGCTCGGCGGAGCGCGCCTACGGTGCCCACGCCATCGCCAAAGGTCAACGCGCCACCACCAGGCCCGACCGGCGCGGTCGCGCGCGTCGACGCTCCCGCATTCCCCCACCCCAACCACCCGAAGAAGAGAACCCCGATGCACAGCACGACCCACGACTACAACCAGTACAGCCCGAAATGGCAGTTCCGCTTCACCTTCTACGACACCTACGGCGAACCCAAGTCGGCAAGCTTCAAGGAGGCGATGAAGGCGCTGCCGTTCAAGGAGAAGCTGCGCCTCAACATGAACTGGTTCGCCTTCTTCTTCGGCTTCATCTACCTGTTCGTGATCGGGTTGTGGCGCAAGGCGCTGATGCTGCTCGCCATCTCGCTGTGCTGCGGCATCGTGCTGACCTTCCTGCCGGACGCGGCCACCCGGGCCTTCGGCATCGCCTACTCGCTCCTGGTCGGCATGACCGCAAACTACGCCTACTATCTGGACAGGGTGAAGGGCAGCACCAGTTGGAACCCGTTCGAAGGCATCCGCTGGTAACCGCCCGCTCGCGCAACGCCCAGCACACGCAGTGTCCGCCGCCGCAACGGCGGCGGACCCATCATTCCCTCGCCACCCAGGCCCGCGCCCAGGCAGCCCTTCCCTCCGCCTGTGCGACCCGTTCGTCGCGCACAGGCATCGCAACGAAGGAGCCGCCTGATGTCGCCCCTGTTCTACCGCCCGGCGTTCGCGCGCCGCACCCGCCGCGTCGCACCGCTGGCCGCCGCCATCGCCGTCCTCGCCACGGCCAGCCCGCACGCCGCGCATGCGCAAGACGCCGCCACCCTGCCCACCGTGCGCGTCAGCGAGCGCAGCGATCCCGGCACGCGCAGCAGCACCGCCACCAAGACCGACACCAGCCTGCTGGAAACGCCGCAGTCGCTGTCGGTGATCGACGATGCGCGCATGCAGGCCCAGGGCGCACAGACGCTCAAGGACGCGCTGAGCTACACCCCCGGGGTGATCCCCACGCGCTACGGCACCGACTCGCGCTACGACTGGATCTCGTTGCGCGGCTTCGACGCCTATGCGCCCGGCTTCTACCTGGATGGCATGCCGCTGCGCAACAACGGCAACTGGGGCATCTGGCCGATCGAGCGCTATGGCGCCGAGCGCATCGAGGTGCTGCGCGGCCCTGCCTCGGTGCTGTACGGGCAGAGTGGCCCGGGCGGGCTGGTCAACGCGATCAGCAAGCGGCCCACCGCCGAACCACTGCACGAACTGCAAGTGCAGCTCGGCGATCACCAGCGCCGCCAGCTCGCCGGCGACCTGTCCGGACCGCTCAACGAGGACGGCACCGTCCTGTACCGCCTCACCGCCCTAGCACGCGAGGCCGAGCTGGCGGCCGGCGGCATGCGCGACGACCGCCGCTTCCTGGCCCCGGCGCTGACCTGGGCACCCAGCGGCGCCACCCGCCTCACCCTGCTCTCGCAGTTCGGCCGCACCCGCGCCGGCGTGTACCTGCGCATGCGACCTGCGGTGGGATCGCTGGTACCGACCGTGATCGGCACCTATCTCCCCAGCCGCCTGTTCGAAAGCGACCCGGTCTACAACCGTTTCGACCTGGACACAGCGATGCTCGCCGCGCTGTTCGAACACCGCGTCAACGAGGTGCTGCGCCTGCGCCAGAACGCCCGCTACGGCCGCCTGAAGGTGGACTACCGCAGCGTGCAGGGACGCGGCTTCGTCATCGATGATCCCGCCGATCCACTGGACCCGGCCAACTTCGCCCGACTGCGCCGCACCGCCTCGGACAGCAAGGAATCGGTGCACGCGCTGAACCTCGACAACCAGCTCGAGCTGCGCCTGCACATCGGCGCCATGCAGCACACGCTGCTGTTCGGCCTGGACTACCAACGCACGCGCATCGACCAGGTCAGCCACAGCGGCGGCACCACCACGCCGCTGGACATCCGCCATCCGGTCTACGGCGATCCGGTCCAGATGCCGGCGCCGTGGTACGACGGCATCGCCACGGTGAGCCAGACCGGCCTGTACGTGCAGGACCAGGTGCGCTGGCGCGAGCGTTGGCTGCTGACCGTCGGCGCGCGTTACGACCGCGCCGACAGCCGGATCGACAGCCGCCTGGACGGCAGCCGCAGCGACATCGTCGAACGCAAGGCCAGCAAGCGCGCCGGCCTCACCTACGTGGCCGCGAACGGCTGGGCGCCGTACCTGAGCTACAGCGAATCCTTCGTGCCGACCGCCACGCGCGACCCGCTGAGCGGCCGCGCGTTCCGCCCTGAAAGCGGGCGACAGTACGAAGCCGGGCTGCGCTTCCAGCCCGACGGCGGCGCCCAGTCGTACAGCGCCGCCGTGTTCGACCTGCGCCGGCGCAACTACCTGACCTACGACCCGGACTACGTCCCGCGCCAGACCGGCGAGACCCTGGTCCGCGGCCTGGAACTGGAGGCGACGCTGCACCCGCTGCCGCGTTTGCAACTGATCGGCTCCTACAGCTACACGCCGACGGTGCACGTCACCGCCAGCAGCAATCCAGGTGAACTGGGCAAGCCGCTGTCGGCGGTCTCGCGCCATGCCGCCGCGCTGTGGGGCGACTACCGCTTCGACAGCGGCATCCGCGTCGGCCTGGGCGCGCGCTACACCGACGCCAATCGCGGCGACCTGGACGCCGCGCGCGCCGAGGTGCCGGCATTCACCCTGTTCGACGCACTGCTCGGCTACGACCGCGACCGCTGGAGCCTGGCCTTGAACGTGCACAACCTCGCCGACAGGACCTACCTCAGCAACTGCGACGCCTACGGCAACTGCTACTACGGCGAGCAGCGTCGCGTGACGGCCACGGCGACGTATCGTTGGTGAGGCGGCGCGGGCGCGACGGCGGCCTGTGCTCCATCGCGCCCGCAACCTCGGCAAGGCGATGCGCAGGCTGCCTCTCGACACGATGCGGTGGCGAGGCTCACTCACCCACATTCGTTGCCTTGAAGCCGGCGCGCCCGCAGGCGGCGTCGTAGGCGTAGTCGCCCGCGGCGAGCAGGTGGCGACCGCTGTTGAGATGGGCCGGTGGCGTCTTCAGCGGCCCGCGCCACTGCACGCTGTCCGGCGTCGCCGCCTTGCCGTCGCCGACCGCGAAGGCATAGCCGAATACCGGCTGGCCCTTCGCGTCGACGACGTCGAGCCGCAGTTGGGTCGCGTCCGGCACCACGCGCGTGGGATGGCCGACGAGGTCCGTGGTGTGTTGCAGACTTTCTGGCGTGGCGGGCGGGACCACCGGGTTGAGCATCATGTAGGACACGCCGGTGTCGGGCAGCAGCTTGCCGCAGACGCGATAGTCGCTGCCGCTGCCCGGGAAACTGGCGCAAGCGGTGGGCGCCTGCCAGTCGCTGGGCGCGCCCGCCGTGGCCGCGCCACGCTGCAGCGGCACCATGGCGAACCCCTGCAATGCCGCCTGGCTGACGCCCAGGGTGATGCCCTTGGCGCTGACGATGTAGCCGGGGCTCATGTGCTGCGCACGCATCTGCACCAGGTTGAGGAACGGATTGCGCGCGGCGTCGACGCCGCGGTCGTAGCCCACCCCCATCATGCCGAAGCCCGGCGCAATGGTGCTGCAGTTGCGCAGCACCTGCGTGCTGCTGCTCAGCGCGGGGCTGCCATCGTAGCCGGCGCAGGTGGCGGGCACCTGCGCCAGCGGCTTGGGTGGCTGGGCCACGCTGGCGACATCGCAGGTGCACTGCGCGGCCAGCACGGTGATGCGATCCACGCGCGCCGCAGCGCTCTTGCCGTCGGCGGAAACGCCGAGCCGCATCGGCACGTCCACGTACTTGCCGGGATGGTACTTGCTGTCGCTCGAGTAGAAGATGTGTCCAGGCGTGTTGGACGCGTCCCAGGCGCTGCGCAGCGCGTCGCTCAGCGGCACCACCACGCCGGTGGAGCCGGTATCCACCTCCAGCACCTGACTGCCGCTGCTGCGGCCATCGGCATCGCTGCCGAGCTGCACGCGCACCTGATAGGCGAATTTCGGCGTGGCCTTGGAGACCAGCGGCAGGTTCACGGTCTGCGTCTGCAGCGCGCAGGTCTGCGCGGCGGCGGTGGCGCTCGCGGCCAGGCAAAGCACGGTGCCGCTCCAGCGTGTCCATCGGTTCATGGCGATGTCTCGGTTGGGTGTGGCGTCATGCTAGAGCGCGGCAGCACGGCGATCGTGCGCGAATCGGCGCGAGGCGGCGCTTGTCTACTGCCACCGGCATGGCGCTGTGGTCGGCATTCCAGTCGCGGCGCGGCGCGACGTGCGCATGCAAGGCCCTGCATCCAGCGGCTCGGCAATGCCTGCGCCCCGCGCAGTGCAGGGTTGCCAAGCCGTGGTGCTTGGTACACAATGCAGTCCGTTGCGCGCCGGGCTGATTCAAAAACATCTTTTGAATCAACGCGTTGGACGAGAGCCGCAAGGCAGCGTCCGATTCCCGCGCCAGGGCCCCGGCAGCGGGGCTTTGTTTTTGTCGGGCGCCCAGGGCGTTGCGGCAAGACGTCAGTCCACCGGCCTGGTGGCAGAGTGGTTATGCAGCGGACTGCAAATCCGCGTACGCCGGTTCAATTCCGACCCAGGCCTCCATCTTGTTTCGACGCCACGGGCCGCTTGCTGCGGCCCGTTTGCGTTGGTGGCTTGCGGTGCGATCGCCTGCCCCACGCAGGCGCCGCGATCGCGCTGCACCTGCCCGCCTTCACTTCGCGTACGCAGTACCGCCGACGCCGCATTTAGACCGGCCTGCATAGGGTCGATGTTCCGCCCGACCTGCCGATCGCGATGACCCCACCCGCCGCGCATGCCGAGCCCGCGCCTACCCGGCGGCGCGTGCTGTTCCGTCTGCTGGGGTCCGGCGTGGTCACCGGCGCCGCCGACGACGATCCGTCCGCCATCGGCACCTACGCCAGCGCCGGCGCGCGCTACGGCTTCGCGTTCCTGTGGATCGCGCCGGTGCTGTTGCCGATGATGTACCTGGTGGTCTACCTGTCGGCGAAGCTGGGGCGGGTGACCGGCAAGGGGCTGTTCGCGATCATCCGCGACCGCTATCCGCGCTGGGTGCTGTACCCGGCCGTCGGGTTCGCCTTCGCCGGCAACGTGATCGAAGCGGCGGCCAATCTCGGCGGCATCGGCGCGGCGCTGAACCTGCTGATCCCGCTGCCGGTGCCGGCGATCGTGGTCGCAGCGGCGCTGGCGATCTTCCTGCTGCAATTCTTCGGGTCCTACCGCCTGCTGAAACGGATCTTCCGCTGGCTGGCGCTGGCGCTGTTCGCCTACGTGGCCGCCGCGCTGCTGGCGCGCCCCGACCTGCGCCAGGTGTTGCGCGGCACCTTCGTGCCGTACGCCGAGTTCAGCCGGGAGTATCTGTCGATGATCGTCGCCTGCATCGGCACCTCGCTGTCGGCCTATATCTTCACCTGGCAGTCCAACCAGGAAGTGGAAGAACAGATCGCCGCCGGACGGCGCAGCGTGGCCGCGCGCCAGGGCGCCAGCGCCGGCGAACTGCGCCGCACCCGTCGCGACGTCCTGGTGGGCATGCTGTTCTCCAACATCATCCTGTACTTCATCCTGCTCTCCACCGCCGCCACCCTGCACCGCTCCGGCCAGACCGAGATCGCCACGGCGGCACAGGCCGCGGCCGCGCTGGAGCCGTTGGCCGGGCCCGCGGCCAAGTGGCTGTTCGCGCTGGGCGTGGTCGGGGTGGGCTTCCTGGCGGTCCCGGTGATGACCACCGGCGCTGCCTACGACCTGGTGCAGGGCATCGGCCACAAGGGCAGCCTGCACGCACAGCCGCGCGAGGCGAAGCTGTTCTACGCCACCATCGCGCTGGTCACGGCGATCGCGGTGGGGCTGAACTTCCTCGGCGTCAACCCGATGAAGGCGCTGGTGCTGTCGGGCATCGTGCAAGGCATAACGGTCCCGCCGTTGCTGTTGCTGATGATGCGGATGAGCAACGACCGCACGCTGATGCGCGGCCGCGTCAACAGCCGCCTCACCAACGCGCTCGGCTGGATCACCGTGACGGTGACCTTCGCCGCCGGCGCCTGCCTGCTGGTCACGCTGCTGCGGTAGGCGCGCAAAAGCTGCGCGACTGAAAAACTTTCGCTGGCGCGCGCCGCTGGCTGCGCGGCGCAGGGCGCAACGACGCACTGGGAGGGAAGAAGAAGATGCTGGCACGCGTCCTGCGTTCCCAAGGCATCCGCTTTCGGCCGCACCGCGATGATCCTCAGCTTTCTGCAATCCCGCCTGCCCGCCTGGCCGGTGCAGGATCCCGTCACCGCCGGACGTACCAGCGAGATCGCTGCCGGCCAGCAAGCGCAGATCCTGGTGCTGTGGGGCGGCGAAGTGCGCAACGAGCGCGCCCTGTTCGGGCGCCGCGATGCGCCGCAGGATCCGCTGATCACCAGCGAACGTCGCGAACGCGCCTGGCAGGGCGCGCAGACCGCGGTGTGGGAAACGCAGCGCTGCCTGGTGCCGATCGCCGGCTTCCGCAGCGCCGTCGCCGCGCGTGGCGGCCCCTGGATCTGCGAAGACCCGGGTCCGCTGTTCGCCGCCGGGTTGCGCAGCAGCATGCAGACCCAGGAGGGCTTTCATCTCTCCTGCTTCTCACTGCTCACCGAGGCACCTGCAGTGCCCGCACTGCCGGACGAAGTGCCGGTCCTGATCGGCGCCGACGACGTCATCGAATGGTTGTACCTGGATGGGCAGGACGCATTGCGGCGACTGGATGTCGCGCAGCAGCGGCGCTTCGTCAGCGTCGATGCCCTGCTGCGCGGTCCGTTGCCACCCGAGCGCATGCATTGAGCGCAGCCGCGCGCGGTCGGGAATGTGCCGGATGCCGCAGGCAGGATGCGGCGTCGCGCACAGGCGGTGCTGCAGAGCTGCTCCATGGACGCGCGCGTTGCACACATTGCTGAAGCGACCCGAATCCGCTTCAGCATGATGAGGGCTCGAATCAGGACGTTTTCGCCTTGCGCTCACACATGCGGAGGACGATGGAATGACCTGATTCGCGGAGTACAACCCGCATGACCAAACCCCTGCTTGCGATCGTGGATGGCAACAGTTCGTTGTCGGACCATGTGTCCACCTTCTCTCAGCGCCGCGGCCTGGCGCTGACCCGCCTGCCCTCGCTCGAACACGCGCGGCACTGGCTGCAGCAACAACGCGCCGACCTGCTGCTGCTCGACGGCGACGCCGAGCGCGGCGCGGCGATGGACCTGATCAACGGCCTGGCCGGCCGCTCGGACGCGCGCGTGGTGCTGCTGGCCACCGAGGCGCAGATGCCGAAATGGCGCGGGCTGGCCGGCGACAGCGTGGAGCTGCTGCAGCGGCCGCTGCCGTGGACGCAGTTCGACGGTCTGCTCGATCAGATCCTGTACCGCCTGCCGCCGCGGCGCGGGATGGCACGCTTCGGCCTGGTCGGCGAATGCGCGGCGATCGCGCGCGTGCAGCGCGACATCGCCCGCGTCGCGCCGTTGGACATCTCGGTGTTGGTCGCCGGCGAAACCGGCACCGGCAAGGAACTGCTGGCCAAGGCCATCCACGAGGCCAGCGGCCGCAGCGGGCGCCTGGTCGCGGTGAACTGCGGCGCGATTCCGCCGGAACTGCTCGCCAGCCAGCTGTTCGGCCACGAGCGCGGCAGCTTCACCGGCGCCAACCAGCGCCACGCCGGCTATTTCGAACAGGCGCAGGGCGGCACGCTGTTCCTGGACGAGATCGGCGAGATGGCGCCGGAACTGCAGGTGTACCTGCTGCGTTGCCTGGAAACCGGCGCGATCACCCGCGTCGGCAGCGACGCGGAAGTCCGCCTCGACGTGCGCATCGTCGCCGCCACCCACCGCGACCTGCTGGGCGAGGCCAGCACCTTGCGCCGCGACCTGTATTACCGGCTGTCGCAGTACGTCATCGAGTTGCCGCCGCTGCGCGAGCGCGGCGACGACGTGCACCTGATCGCCGACACGCTGCTGGACACGCTCAATCGTCGCTATGGGACCAGCAAGCAGTTCGACACGTTCTCGCGGACCGTGCTGGGACGGCACCGTTGGCCGGGCAACGTGCGCGAACTCTCCAGCGCAGTGACGCGCGGCTATTACCGTGCCGACGGCGAGGTGGTGACCATCGAGCCGCTGCTGCACGGCGAGGTGCCCATGGCGCAAGACGTGCCTTGCCACTGCGGCAACACCGGCGACGCGGTGACGTTCCGCGTGGGCACGCCGCTGAAGCAGATCGAACAGGAGATGCTGGTGCGCACCCTGCGCATCACCGGCGGCGACAAGTCCGCGGCGGCGCGCAGCCTGGGCATCAGCGTGCGTACCATCTACAACCTGATGTCGCGCGGCGACCGTGACGTCAACTGAGCGCGGCAGGGCGCGCCGTCGCGACGCGCCCTGCCGGGCGATCTGCAGCCACGGCGGTCAGTGCGCGGCCGGGCGGATCAGTCCAGGCCGCAGGCCGCGCGCAGTTCCTCTTCGATCGGTGCGACCTGGCCGGGCGGCCGCTGCTGCGGCCGGCATAGGTAGGTTTCCTCGGCGATGCGCGCGTCCACCGCGAACCCCGCGCTGCGCAGCATGGCTTCCACGCCGGCATGGTTCGGTGCCCACCAGTTGGTGGGATCGTCGGCCAGGCGATGCTCGATGAAGGCCATCTTCGGCCAGCCGGGCTCGCACATGCGCCCGCGCTCTAGCATGCCGATGTCGCGCGGCGCCGGATAGACCTCCTCGCCGGGCATGGTCATGGTCTGCAACACCAGCATGCGGCGACACAGGCGACGCACGATGTCCAGGGCCAGCAGCGGATGCCGCAGGTGGTACAGCACGCCCATCATCCACACCAGGTCGTACTGCTCGGCTTCGCGCGCCAGCGCATACAGCTGCATCTGCCGGAAACGCACGTGGCGCTCCAGCCCGAACTGCGCCGCTGCCCATTGCGCCTGCCGCAGGTAGTGCGGATTCATGTCGATCGCCACCACCTCGGCGCCGCGCCTGGCCAGCTCGAAGCTGTAGAAGCCGGCGTTGCAGCCGATGTCCAGCACCCGCCAACCGCGAAGATCGGCCGGGACATGCGGCGCGATCTGCCGCCACTTGCAGGCCGGGAAATCGCCGTACGGATGCGTCGGCAGGGTCTGCCGGCCATCGGGCAGGTGCAGGTTGTGGAACCACGGCCCCAGCGCCTGCATCGGATCGACCGGGTCGAGGGACGGAACGGCGGATTGCATGGCGGTCTCCCGGGAAGGCGCCGAGCGCGGCTCAGCGGTTGACGAACTTGAAGAAGCGGCTCTGGCTGCCGTCGCTGGTCTTCTCCTGATACAGGAAGGCCAGCTCTTCTTCTTCGAACTTGTCGAAGAAGTCGTCCCAGCTGATTTCTTCCAGCGCCGCATCGTCGCGGAACAGGATGCGCAGCACGCCGGCATCCTCGTCGGCTTCGGTGCCGCGCACGCTGGCCGGACGGCCGCCGCGCGCCTCGGCCCAGCGGCGGATCTCGTCGTGATCGGTGGTGGTCTTGGCGTCATGCGAGGGCATGCGAGGATCTCCTGGCGGAGGTGGATGGCGCCGCGTCGGCGACGCGGTCGAGGGCATCGTGCAGGGCCTGCGCGCGATGCGCGGCGGTGTGTTCGGCGAGCACGCGGCGGCGCCCCGCCTCGCCGATCGCCATGCGCTGCGCTTCCGGCAGCTCGCGGAGCCAGCCCAGTACGTCGGCCGCACGCCGTGCGATCAAGATTTCCCTGCCAGGCGCGAACAGCGTTTCCAGGCCTTCCCAGGGATCGGAGATGATCGGCGTGGCGCAGGCCGCCGCTTCGAACAGGCGCACGCTGGGCGACCAGCCGGCCAGCACCATGTCGGCACGGGTCAGATTGAGGGTGAAGCGCTGCTGGTTGTAGAAGTCCATATGCTGCGCCGGCGGCAGGTGCGCGCAGCGCTGCACGTTGTCCGGCCAGACGATGTGCGGCGGATACAGCGGACCGGCGATCACGAAGCGGCCCTGCGGCCAGGCCAGCGCCGGCTGCAGCAACAGCCGCTCCAGCGGCGGCTGGCGGTCGTCGCTGTAGGTGCCCATGTAGCCCAGGTCGTAACGATGCGCCTGCGGCTGCGGCCGGTATTGCTCCGGATCGAACGCGCAGTACAGCGGCACCGCGCGCGGCGCGCCGTAGACGCGTTCCAAGCGTTGCAGGGTCGGTCCGCCGGTGAAGGACAGATACAGGTCGTAGTGCGGAATCAGCGCCGGCGAGAGATAGGCGCAGTCGCCGCGCTGCAGCGCCGCCACGGTCACCGGCGTATCGATGTCGTAGAAGGCGACCACGCCGCGTGCGGTCCGCTGCACCCAGGCGCCGACGTCGATGCCGTCGGGCACGTAGGAGCCGACGATCACCAAGTCCGCCGCCGCGATCGCGGCCGCGTGCCGATCCTGCAATTCCTCGAGGCTGGCGTACAGCACCGGCGCGCACGGCAACTGCGCCGGTGGATCCTGGTGTTCGGCGTACCAGGGCACATCGCGCTCCAGGAACAGCACGTGGTCGCCGCGCGCCTGCAGCGCGGCGATCAGGGCGCGGTAGGTGGTGGCATGGCCGTTGCCCCAGGACGAGCGCAGGCTCAGGCCGAGGATGACGATGTCGCGCGCGGCGATCACGCCGCCTCCCGCTGGCGCGCGTCCAGCAAGGCTTCCACCTCGCGCGCACGGTGCGTGTAGGTGTGGTCGCGCAACAGACGCTGCCGCGCCCGTGCGCCGATCGCCTGCGCCTGCGCGGCGTCGATGCATTGCAGGTAATGCGCCACCTGCTCGCTGTCGTACGCGACCAGTACCTCCGACTGCGGGGTCAGGAACGCCTCGATCCCATCCCAGGCATCGACGATCAGGCAGGCGCCGGCACCGGCTGCCTCGAACACCCGCGTCGGCGGCGACCAGCCGAAGCGCGCCATGCTGTCGCGGTTGACGTTGAGCACCATGCGCACGCTGCAGTTGAAGGCGTTGTGGTCGCGCGTGGACACGTGGCCGAGCGTGCGCACGTTGTCCGGCAGGTCTGCGTCCCAACCGCTGCCGCCGAGCAGGAATCTCGCGTCAGGCAGGCGCCGCGCCGGTTCCAGGAAGAACTGCCGCACCCGCGCCTCGCGGTCCGGCAGGCGGTTGCCGAGGAAGCCCAGGTCGGCGGCAAAATCCCGCTGCGCCGGCGACGGATGGTGGCTCGAGGGGTCCAGCGCGTTGTAGATCGGCACGCATTCGGCCGCGCCCAGTGCGCGATAGGCGGAGACCACGCGCGGCCCGCCGCCGTAGGTCAGCACCAGGTCGTAGCGCGGGATCTGCGCGCGGAACGGATCGCCCGCATCGGCCTGCACCCGCTCCAGCGTCGCCGGCGCGTCCACGTCCCAGAACAGCACCTGGGTGCGCGGCGAGCGCAGGCCCAGCACTTCGCGCTCCAGGAACGCATCGAACACGCCGACGCCGCTGGCCTTGACCACCACGTCGGCGCCGCGTGCCTGTTCCAGTGCGCGCGCCGCGTCCGCTTCGGCCGCACCGGGATAGACGGTGACTTGGGCCCACTCCGGATCGTCGATATCGCGGTGCTGCTGGCGCCCGAACGCATCGGGTTCGAAGAAATGGATGCGGTGGCCGCGCTGCGCCAGCGCGTGCAGCAGGCCGCGGTAGTAGGTGGCGGCGCCGTTCCAGTACGAGGACACCAGGCTGGAACCGAAGAAGGCGATGTGCAACGGGCTAGGCATGACTGAGGCTCCGGTGGTCGGGGTGCGCCGCGGGCGCGTCGAGTTCGGCGAGCACGGCCAGCAGTTCGTCGACACGATGCGCGCAGCTGTGGCGGGTGCGGATGGTGTGCAGGCCGTGCATGCGCAGCGCCGCGGCGAGCTCGGCGTCGTGCAGCACATCGTGCAGGTGGCGCTGCATCTGCGCGCCGTCGCGCGCCACCAGGTAATCGCGCCCGGGCGCAAACAGCTGCTCGACGTCGTCCCACGGTGCGCAGACCAGCGGGATGCCGCAGGCCAGCGCCTCGAACACGCGGATCGTGGGGATGCCGGGCAACGCGCGCACGTACGGCCGCCGCGGCACGTGCACGGTGACGCGGAAATGCGCGAACGCCTGCGGCGCGCGGTGGTTGGGCAGCCAGCCGGCATAGTCGATGCCGGCCTCGGCCAGCGCCTGCAGGGCCTGCGGCGGATAGCGCACGCCGTGGATGCGCGCGCGCAGGCGCAGCCGTCGTACCGGCTGGATCAGGAACGTGTCCAGTTCCTGCGCGCGCTCGTCGTCGCCCCAGTTGCCGATCCACAGCAGGTCGCCCTGCTGCGCCTGCCCGAGTTGCGGCTGGAACACGCGCAGATCCGCCGCTTCGTGCCAGGTCCATACGCGCCGGCTCCAGCCGTGGCGCAGATACTGTTGGCGCACCGCCTCGCCGAAGGCGAGCACGCCGTCGTAGTCGGACAGATCGAACCGCGCCATCTCGTCGGGGGCGCTGACCGAGCGGTGGTGGGTGTCGTGGAACAGCACGCGGCAGCCGACAGGCGCTTCGCGGCCGATCCGCGCGATCAGCTCGGGCGCGTTCCACTCGTGCACCAGCACCACGTCGGCACCGTCCAGCACCTGCGCCAGATCCAGTGTGGCCAGGTCGTAGCGCGTGCTGCGCAGCTGCGGAAAGGCGTCCGCGAAGGCCTGCAACGGCGCCTCGCCCTCCTCCGCCTGCAGTTGCGCGCGGCTCCAGCTGTCGTGCGGCTCGTACACCGCCACCGCATGCCCGCGCGCCTGCAGGTCGGCGACGATCCCGCGCAGGAAATGCGCATTGCCGTGGTTCCAGTCCGACACCAGCGAGTGATAGAACAGCACGAAGTTCATGCACCGACTCCGATCGAGGAGAACATGGGGACCGGCGGGCCGGCCCGTCCGGTCACGCGCGGCGTGCCGCGATGCGCGATCAGCGCCCGATAGCGCTGGCGATAGGCCGCGGCCATGGCAGTGGCGGTGTAGCGGCGCGCCTGCGCGACCGCGCGCCGGGCCATGCGCTGACGCAGCAGCGGATCGCCGATCAGGCGCTGCAACTGCGCCGTCAGCGCCTGCGCGTCGTCCGGCGCGACGTACAGCGCCGCCTCGCCCCAGACCTCGCGCAGGCTGGGGATGTCCCCCAGCAGCAGCGCGCAGCCGGCCTGCGCGGCTTCCAGCGCCGACAACCCGAACGGTTCGTAGCGCGCCGGCAACGCATACACGCTGGCGCGTGCCATCCAGCGGCGCAGGCGCGACGGCGGCAGCTGGCCCAGCAGCAGCGCCTGCGCGATCGCCGCGCTGCCGCCGTCCGGATGCGCCGCCTCGCCGGCGATGCGTAGCGCCCACGGCAATCGCGGTGCGACCGCCGCCAGCGTCCGCAGATTTTTCGCTTCGTCCCACAGCCGCCCCGCCGCCAGCACCAGCGGTCGCTTGGCGCTGGCCGGCACCGGCCGCGACAGCGGCACGGCGCCGTTGGCGATCACGCTGCATGGCGTGTCCAGCGGATACTGCGCACGCAACGCCGAAAGCATTGCCTGGGTCGGCGCGACCACGTGATCGGCCGCCGCCAGGCCCGCGGCGACCGTGGCGCGGTAGTGATCCCACTCGGGCGGCAATGCCTCGCCGCACACCGCCTGCCACCAGGAACCGACGCAGGAATGCGCGGTCATCAGCACCGGCGCCGGCCACGCCAGCGTCCCATGCGCATAGTCGTTCAGATGCACCACGTCCGGCCGCACCTGCGCGGCCAGCGCCTGCAGCCAGCGCCCGGCGGCGGCGACATCGGCCCAGGGATCGGCCATCCACAACAGCCGGTAGCCACTGGCGTGCAGACGCAGCCCCGGGATCGCCGCGGCCTCTCGCCACTGCGCCGGCGTCGGGGTCGCGCCCATCGTCGCCAGTTCCACGCGATCGCCCTGCGCGGTCAGCACGCGGCACAGGCTCAGCGCGTACTGCCACACGCCGCCGACGGTGTCGGCGGTCATCAGGATCCGCAGCGGCCGCTCAGCGTCCATAGAGCGCATCCACAGTGCGGGCGACCTCGAGCAACTGCAGCGCCGCCGGGTCGAACCCGGGGTCGGCGCCCAAGCGCTCGGCCCAGTCCAGCAAAGCGCGCCCGCCCCAGGCATCCGGTGGCGAGGCCAGGCGCTCGCAGCGCGTGCCGTCGAAACGGTCCACGGCGAAGTCGAAGAACGAGCCGTCGACATTGCGCAGCGCCGCGCCGCCACCGGTGCCGTACACATGCGCCTGGATCACCGCATCGCAGCCGGCAGGCAGGCGCCAGGAACAGGCCATGCGCACGCTGGCGCCGTTGTCCATGCGCCACTGCGCGCTGGCGTAGTCCTCCACCTGCCGCACCGGCCGGGTCAGCGGCCGGCCCTGCGCGTACAGCGCCGCCTGCAGGTCGTGGTGGCCGCCGCTGCCGGTGAGCCACATCGCCAGGTCCAACAGGTGGATGCCCAGGTCGATCACGCAGCCGCCGCCGGAACGGGCGATGTCGTAGAACCAGTCCTTGTCCGGGCCGTAGGCGTTGTGGAACAGCAGGTCGATCGCGAACACCTCGCCCAGTGCGCCCTGCGCGATCTGCTCGCGCAGCGTCGCCATGCCCTTGGCGAAGCGATAGCTGAAATCCACCGCGAGCAGACGGTCGTGGCGTTGCGCCAGCGCCAGCAGCTGCTCGGCTTCGGCCGCTGTGCGGGTCAACGGCTTCTGGCAGAACACCGCCAGGCCGCGCTGCAACGCCGCAGCGGCCTGCGCGGCGTGCGCACCGCTGGGCGTGGCGATGACCACACCGTCCAGGTCCTCACGCGCTAGCAGCGCCTCCAGGTCGGGCAGCAGGTCCGCGGCCGGTGCGTCCTGGCGTGCGTCGTGCAGCGCCGTCGCGCTGGCATCGGCGATCGCCACCACCTCGCCGAGCCCGCTGTCGGCCAGGGCGCGCATGCGCGCGCGTCCGATCCAGCCGACGCCAAGAAAGCCGAGTCGCGGTGCACGCCACCGCGGTTGCGCCCACGCGTTCATGCCAGCACCACGCCTTTGAGGAAGCCCTCGGGGCGCGCCTCCATGTCCGCGAATGCCTGCGGCAACCGGTCCAGCGCATAGCGGTGGGTCAACAGCGGAAACGGATCCAGGCGCCCGTCGGCGACCGCCTCCACCGCCTCCTGCAGGCCGCGCAACGCCACCCGCGGATCGCGCTCGTGCGCGTTGACCACGTCCAGGCCGCGCCAGTTCCACTGCTGCATGTCGACCTGGCGCGGGCCGTCCTGGTGGTAGCCGGCGATGACCAGGCGCCCGCCTTCACTGCACAGCGCACTGGCGATGTCGAGGGTGACCTGCTCGCCGGCGGCCTCGATCACCCGCAGGCAGCCGCTGCCGCCGGTGAGTTCGTGCACCGCGCCGATCGCCGCGTACCGATCCTCTGTGGCGAGGGTTGCGCTAGCGCCGCACTCGCGTGCGACCTGCAGGGCGTACTCGCGCCGCGACAGCGCGATCATCTGCGCACCCAGCCCGGTGGCCAGTTGGATCAGCAGCGCGCCGATGAAGCCGACGCCGACCACCGCTACGGTCTGCCCGGGGCGGATGTCGCTGCGGCGCAGGATGTTCATCGCGCAGGCCAGCGGCTCGCCCGGCAGGTCGAGACCGGACAGCGCCGGTGGCAAGCGCACCAGCGCGTCGGGTTCGGCGATGTCGTACTCGGCATAGGCGCGGCCGGACAGCAGCGCGACGCGATCGCCCGGCGCCCAGTCGCGGACCTCGGCGCCGACCGCGTCGACCTCGCCCCAGCCTTCGTGGCCGGGCGCACCTGGTTCGAACGGATAGGCGAACCACGGCCGGCCGGCCCACACCGGCAGATTGGACGCGCACACGCCGCAGCCGTGCAGGCGCACCCGCACCTGCTGCGGCGCAGGTTCGGGGCGTGGCTGGCGCTGGGTGACGATGCGGCCTGGGCCTTCGAAGACGGCGGCATGCATGCTGTTCATGCGGCGTGGATCCTCCGTTGCGGTGGGGAAACAGGTACGGCGCGCTCGGCCTGCGTGTGCAGCCAACGGTGCAGGCGCGCGATGCCGGCATCGGCGCCGACGCGAGGCGACCAGCCGGTGGCCGCGGCGAAGGCGCGTGTGTCGGAGACGTAGTAGCGCTGGTCGCCGACCCGCGGCGCGGCGTGCGCCAGCTCCAGGCGATGGCCGACCAGGACCTCGATCCGCCGCAGCACCTCGCGCAGGCTGGCGGCATTGGCCGGGCCGCCGCCCATGTTGAACGCCCGCCCGGACAGCCGCGGCATCTGCGCCTGGCATTGCAGGAACGCCTCCACCAGATCGTCGACGAACAGCAGGTCGCGGACTTGGCGGCCGTCGCCGTACACGGTGATCGGCTGCTGCTGCAACGCGCGGATCAGGAAATGCGCGACCCAGCCCTGGTCCTCGTTGCCGCACTGGTGCGGGCCATAGATGCAGCTCATCCGCAGCACCACCGCCTGCAGGCCGAAGCTGCGCGCATAGTCCAGCACGTACTGGTCGGCACCGCCCTTGGAGCAGCCGTAGGGGCTGTGGAAATCCAGCGCGCGGCGCTCGTCGATGCCGCGCGCGCGCAGCAGCGGATCGCTCGGCTGGTAGCGCTGCGCGTCGGCTTCCAGAGCGACGTCGTCCAGCGCGCCATAGACCTTGTTGGTGGAGGTGAACAGCAGCGGCGGCGGGCGCCGCGCGCCGCGGATCGCCTCGAGCACGTTGAAGGTGCCGCGCAGGTTGACCTCGAAGTCGTGCGACGGATCCTCCAGGCTGGAGGTCACCGCCACCTGCGCGGCGAGGTGGAACACCTGCGCCGCCTGCGCCACCGCATCGCCGAGCAGATGCCGATCGCGCACGTCGCCCACCTCCACCTGCAGACGCTCGCCGGGATAGTGGCGACGCAGCCACTGCAGGTTGTGCTCCACGCCCGGGCGCGACAGGTTGTCGTAGACGATGACCCGGCGTCCGCTGTCGAGCAGGCGCGCGGCCAGATTGGTGCCGATGAAGCCGGCGCCGCCGGTGATCAGTACCGCATCCTGCCCACGCGTCCGCGGCAGGGTGTGGACCGGCGCGCGCGCGTCGGCGCGTGGCGCGACCGTCGGCGCCGACGCGAGGTCCGGGCGCGGCGCGCGCGACAGGTTGGCGCCGTGCTCATGGTGCAGCGACGCCAGCGCCTGGATGCCGTCGTAGCCCTGCTCGGCCCAAAGCCGGTACAGCAGCTTGGCGCGGCCGCGCTCGTCGCGCAGGCCGAAGTGATAGTGACGCTCGTCCTCGTGGAAACCGTCCTGGTGGCTGATGCTGCCGTGCAGATCGCGCGCGGCATACCAGTACAGCCGCTCCACCGGCGCATCCAGGGTCTCGCGCAACTGCCGTACCTGCTCGATCTCGTCATGCCGCCAGGTCGAATACCCGGTCTCGCTGAGCCAGACCTGCGGCTGCAGACCGTGCGCGGCCAGCACCGCGCGGACGTCGCCGAGCACCTCCGCCCACGGCCGGCGGCGGAAATCCCAGGTGCCGGGGAAGCCGTGCACACCGACCGCATCGATATGCGCCAACGCCCCGCGCTGCGCCATCAGCGCCAGCCAGTTCGGATCGGTCGGGCACATGCCGCCGAGCAAGGTCTTCTTGCCCAACTGGTGCGCCCAGTGCGCGGCCTGGCCGATCATCTCGGCGAAGCGCTGCCAGTCGTGGTCCAGGTGCCAGTCCCAGTCGTTGAGGTTGTTCGGCTCGTTCCACAGTTCGATCCACTCGAAGCCGGCGCCGAAGCGATCCACCACCTGGTCGATGAAATCGGCGAAGGCCTTGCTGTCGCGCGGCGGCGACGCCGTGCGCGGCTCCAGCCCCAGCGACGGCGGGGTGTAGCAGAAGCACGGCAGCACCTCGCAGTGGGCGCTCAGCAGCGGCATCAGCCAGGCGTACCAGCGCTCGCCTTCGGCGGTGTGCCAGTCGGCCCAGGAGAACTGCGTGCGCAGCCGGCGCACCCCGAGCTCGCGCATGTCGTGCAGCAGCGCATGCACCGCATCCTCGTCGCCGATGCGCAACCATTCGATCAGGCCGATCTCGGCCAGCCGTTCGCGTGCCTGTGCGCTCATCCCTGCAACCCCCGCCGCGCCAGCTCGGCATTGGCCGCCTCCACACCGTCGGCGGCGGTCTGCTCGCGCAGCCACTCCACCAGTTCCTCCAGGCCCTGCTGCAGGTCCACCTGCGGCGCATAGCCGATGCGTTCGCGGGCCAGCGCGATATCGGCGAAGCAGTGGCGGATGTCGCCGACCCGGTAGTTGCCGGAGACCTGCGGCGGCAGATCGTCGATGCCCATCGCCGCGGCGATGCGCTGCGCCACTTCGTTGATGCTGACCGCCTGGCCGCTGCCGACGTTGAGCGCCAGGCCGGCGGCGCTCTCGCATTCGTAGGCCAGGCGGCAGGCGCGCGCGACATCGCTGACATGGACGAAGTCGCGGCGTTGCGCACCGTCCTCGAAGATCACCGGCGGTTTGCGGTTGAGCAACCGCGCCGCGAAGATCGCCAGCACGCCGGTGTAGGGATTGGACAGCGCCTGGCGCGTGCCGTAGATGTTGAAGAAGCGCAACGCGGTGGTCGGGATCGCATACGCCTGGCCGACGATCAGGCACAGGCGCTCCTGGTCCAGCTTGGACAGCGCGTACACCGAGGACGGTTCGGCCGGCTTGCGTTCGTCGGTCGGCACCGGCTGCAGCGGGCGCCCGTCCACGCTCGGCTCCCACTGCGCACGGCGCAGTTGCGCCAGCGGGCGCTCGCGCACCGGCACCGGCGTGCCGTCGGCATCGACGTAGGCGCCCTCGCCGTAGATGCTCATGCTCGACGCCACCACCAGCCGCTGCACCGGTCGCTCCACCAGCGCTTCCAGCAGCACGGCGGTGCCGAGATTGTTGGTATGGGTGTAGTGTGCGATCTGGTACATGCTCTGGCCCACGCCGACCGCCGCGGCGAGGTGGAACACCCCGTCCACATCGCGCAGCGCAAGCCGTACCGCCACCGGATCGCAGACGTCGCCGACCATCAGCTCCACGTCCTGCGCGAGATACGCCGGTCGCGCGGCCTGCGTGCCGTGCACCTGCGCGCACAGGTTGTCCAGCACCCGCACCCGGTAGCCGTGGACAAGCAGTTCGTCGGCCAGATGCGAGCCGACGAAGCCGGCGCCACCGGTGATCAGCACGCGCTTGCCGGCGTGCGCGCGGCTGGCGCTGCTCCTGAGTTCATGCACAGTCACGTTCCACCTCCAGGTCCGGGATGTCGTGCAGATGCGCCTGGAACCAGGCGATGGTGCGGCGCAGGCCCTCGTCCAGCGCCACCCGCGGTTCCCAGCCGAGCTCGCGCCGCGCCAGCCCGATGTCCGGACAACGCCGGGTCGGATCGTCCTTGGGGATGGGCCGGCGCACGATGTGCGAGGACGAGCCGGTCAGCGCGAGGATGCGCTGCGCCAGTTCGGCCACGGTGATCTCGTGCGGGTTACCGAGGTTGACCGGGCCGGTCCAGCCGCGCGGGCTGCGCATCAGTTGCACGATGCCCTCGACCAGATCGGAGACGTAGCAGAACGAGCGGGTCTGGCTGCCGTCGCCGTACAGGGTCAGCGGCTGCCCGCGCAGCGCCTGCACGATCAGGTTGGACACCACCCGGCCGTCGTCGTTGCGCATGCGCGGCCCGTAGGTGTTGAAGATGCGCCCGACCTTGATGTCGGTGGCATACAGACGGTGATAGTCGAAGAACGCCGCTTCGGCGCAGCGCTTGCCCTCGTCGTAGCAGGCGCGCGGGCCGATCGGGCTGACCGCGCCGCGATAGTCCTCGCGCTGCGGATGCACTTCCGGCTCGCCGTAGACCTCGCTGGTGGAGGCCTGGAAGATGGTCGCGCCATTGCTGCGCGCCACCTCCAGCAGATTGATCGCGCCTTCCAGGCAGGTCTGCAGGGTGTGCAGCGGACGCGCCTGGTAATGCGTGGGCGACGCGCAGCAGGCCAGGTTGAACACCCAGTCGACCTTGGCCTGATACGGCTGCACTACGTCGTGGGCGACGAAGCGGAAACGCGGACGCGCCAGCAGGTGCGCGATGTTGTCCAGCGAACCGGTCAGCAGGTTGTCCAGCACGGTGACGTCGTAACCGTCGTCCAGCAGACGCTCGCACAGATGCGCGCCGACGAAGCCGGCACCGCCGGCGACCAACGCGCGCGGTGGCGCTTGGGTAGTAGGGGAAGGAATTGCGCCATCCATCATCGACTCCTCGCAGAGGCCGGGCGTCATCGCCTGGCGTGGGAGACTCAGCGCAAATCGCGTGCCAAGTACCGGCGAAACCGCAGCGCAATGCGGCGGACGGCGTCGCTGCGCGCGATGCCGCGGACGTTTCGGCGACGGCCTGTCCCGTTCTGTGACCGACGCGTACGCAATGCGTGCATGCGCGCGTGGGCGTGACGTGAAGTCAGCCGCGCGCCTGCAAGGCGCGAAGGAAAAAATTGCCGGGCTGGGGCCGCGTCAGCGCGTAACCTGCGCCAGCGGCGCGGCCCATGCTGCAACGGTCGCGAATGCTCGGCCAACGGGGCCGCAGTGAGGGAGGCGGGACGTTCTCGCCTCCGCGCGGCTGGCACGACAATCGGGACGGCGCATCCGCACCGGCGATGCGCCATGCCCCGGGTCAGGCGAGCGCCGTGGCTTCGGCCGGCATGCAGGCATGAAAAAAGGGCCGAAGCCCTTTTTCGGACATCCTGTGCATCTGCACTGGATGTCGGTACTGCTGAATGTGGAGCGGGAAACGAGACTCGAACTCGCGACCTCAACCTTGGCAAGGTTGCGCTCTACCAACTGAGCTATTCCCGCTTGAGGCCGCGAATTCTACCGGGACCACGCAGCCTGTCAACCGTTGCCTTCGATTTTTTTCGCGTTCTTTTCCGCCATCGCCGCGCGCTCGTCGTCGCGCAGGCTCGGCCAGGCCGCATGCAGGTACTGGATGCCCGACAACAGGGTCAGGATCGACGCGA
Source organism: Xanthomonas sp. LMG 12460 (assembly GCF_009192895.1). Lineage (NCBI taxonomy): Bacteria > Pseudomonadati > Pseudomonadota > Gammaproteobacteria > Lysobacterales > Lysobacteraceae > Xanthomonas > Xanthomonas sp. LMG 12460. Next base: position 48,760 of record NZ_NKUH01000073.1, read on the forward strand.
TCGCCAGGGTCCAGTCGCCGACGTGGAAGATGAACAAGCCCATCCACACGCTCTCCGGCGGCGAGCCGTCGGGCATCACCGAGTACAGCAGGCACAGCAGCGCCACCATCTGCGCGGTGGTCTTGATCTTGCCGATCATCGCCACGCGCACCTTGGCGCGCTGGCCGATCTCGGCCATCCACTCGCGCAGCGCCGACACCGCGATCTCGCGGCCGACGATCACCGCCGCCCAGAACGCCATCCACGGCGTCGGGTGGCCCTGCACGATCAGGAACAGCGCCACCGCCACCATCAGCTTGTCGGCCACCGGATCCAGGAACGCACCGAACGCGGAGTACTGGTGGTAGCGCCGCGCCACCCAGCCATCCAGCCAGTCGGTGAACGCGGCCAGGCCGAAGATCGCCGCCGAGGCGAAGTTGGTCCAGGTGTACGGCAGATAGAACACCAGCACCAGCACGGGGATCATCACGATCCGCAGCAGCGTGAGCCAGGTGGGGATGGTCAACTTCATTGCGCTGCTCTACTCGCCTGCCGGATCGGGCACCGGCAGTCCGTGCAGGTTAGCGTAGATTCGTGCGGCCAGTGCGTCGTTGATGCCTTCCACCCGCGCGATCTCGGCCTCGCCGGCGGCCTTGAGTCCGGCCAGCCCGCCAAAATGCTTGAGCAGGCTGGCGCGGCGGCGCGGGCCGATGCCGGGGATATCCTCCAGCTTGCTGGTCATGCGCGCCTTCTGGCGGCGCCCGCGGTGGCCGGTGATGGCGAAGCGGTGCGCTTCGTCGCGCACCTGCTGGATGAACTGCAGCGCCGGCGACGCCGCGCCCGGGCGCAGTTCGCGCCCGTCCGGCATCACCAGGGTCTCGTGGCCGGCGCGGCGCTCGGCGCCCTTGGCCACGCCGATCAGCAGCACCCCGTCCACGCCCAGGTCGGCCAGCGCGCCGGTGGCCTGCGCCAGCTGGCCGGCGCCGCCATCGATCAGCAGCACGTCCGGCAGCACCACGTCGCCCTTGCCCTCGCCTTCGGCGGCGCGGCGGAAGCGGCGCTCGATCGCCTGGCGCATCGCCGCGTAGTCGTCGCCCGGCCCGATGCCGCTGATGTTGTAGCGCCGGTACTGGCTGCGCACCGGGCCGCTGGCGTCGAACACCACGCACGAGGCCACCGTGGCCTCGCCCATGGTGTGACTGATGTCGAAGCATTCCACCCGCTTGACCGGCTCGGCCAGGCCGAGCATCTCGCGCAGCGCCTCGCTGCGCGCGTGCTGGGCGTTGCGGCTGGTCAGTTCGGTGACCAAGGTGGCCTGGGCGTTGCGGCTGGCCAGCTCCAGGTAGCCGGCGCGCTCGCCGCGCACGTTCCACTTCAACTGCACCTTGCGCTCGGCGGCCGAGCTCAGCGCCGCCTCGATCAGCTCGGCGTCTGGAATCTCGCGGTCCAGCAGCACCTCGCGCGGCGGCGCGTGCTCGACGTAGTACTGCGACACAAACGCGCCCAGCACCTCGGCGGCACTGTCCTCGCCGTTGGTCTTGGGGAAGAACGCGCGGGTGCCGAGGTTGCGGCCGTCGCGGAACGCCAGCAGCAGCACGCAGGCGTTAGCGCCCTGGGTGGCGCAGGCCAGCACGTCGAGGTCGGCGGCACGGCCGTCCACATATTGCCGGCTCTGCATGCTGCGCAGCGAGCCCAGCAGATCGCGCAGGCGCGCGGCGCGTTCGAACTCCAGACGTTCGCTGGCGGCCTGCATGGCCTGCACCAATTCCTCGCCGAGCTGGTCGCTGCGCCCTTCCAGGAACAGCGTGGAGCGGCGCACCGCCTCGGCGTACTCGTCGGCCGCCACCAGCGCCACGCACGGCGCGCTGCAACGGCCGATCTGGTACTGCAAACACGGCCGCGAGCGGTTGCGGAACACGCTGTCCTCGCAGCTGCGCAGCTTGAACAGCTTGTGCATCAGGTTCAGCGTCTCGCGCACCGCGGTGACGCCGGGATACGGCCCGAAATAGCGCCCGGGCACCGCGCGCGGGCCACGGTGCAGGGTGATCCGCGGCCACTCCTCGCGGGTCAGCAGCACGTAGGGATAGCTCTTGTCGTCGCGCAGCGACACGTTGTAGCGCGGCGACAGCGACTTGATCAGCTGGTTTTCCAGCAGCAGCGCCTCGCCCTCGCTGCGGGTGACGGTGACGTCCATGCGCGCCACCTGCGCCAGCATGGCCATGGTCCGCGCGTTCTTCGGCGAGCCGCTGAAGTAGCTGGACACGCGCTTGCGCAGCGCGCCGGCCTTGCCGACGTAGAGCAAGGTGTCGTCGGCGGCGTACATGCGGTAGACGCCGGGCGCGGTACTGAGGTTGGCGGCAAAGGCCTTGCCGTCGAACGCGGGCAATGCGGGGGTACTCATTCGCCGATCGCGAGGTCGCGCAGTTCGCCGCTGGCGATGTCGTAGCGCAGCACCGCATGCGCATCGGTCTCGGCGATCCACACCGTGCCGGCGCTGACCGCCAACCCGCCCGGGCCATGCAGGCGCCGCGGCAAGGCCGCGGTGGACAGTTCGCCGCCGCCCAGACGCAGGCTGCGCAGACTGCCGTTGCCGCTGTCGGCGATCCACAGCAGCGGCGCGTCCGGGCTCAGCGCGATCGCCTGCGGGAACTGCAGGCGGGCGCGGCTGCGCGGCCCGTCCTCATTGCCGAAATCCCACGGCCCCTGGCCGCCGAGCAGGGTCTGCACCAGGTCGCCGCGCAACTGCATCGAGCGCACCGCCGAGCCCAGCGCATCGCACACGTACAGCACCTGCTGCACCGCGGCCAGGCTGCACGGCTGCGCGAACGCGGCCAGGTGGCCGCTGCCGTCGCGCAGCTCCAGCGCGCCGGCACCGGCGCGCCAGCGCAGGCTGCGGCTGCCCAGATCGTAGCTCCAGATGCGGTTGTCGCCGGCCATCGCCAGGTGCACCTGGTTGTCGGCGATCACCACGTCCTGCGGATGGTTCAGCGGCGCCAGCAGCGGTTGCTCCACCGGGCCTTCGACCGGCTCGCCGGCGCGACCGTTGCCGCACAGCGTGTCGACCTGGCCGGTGAGCAGGTTGATCCGGCGCAGCGCATGGTTGCCGGTGTCGGCCACGTACAGCACGCCGCGCTCCAGGGCCAGCCCGCGCGGACGGTGGAACGCCGCCTCGCCGATCGCGCCGTCGATGAAGTCGGCGGTGCCGATGCCGAACTGGCGCAGCACGCGGCCGCTGGTGCTGCATTCGAGGATGCGGTGATGGCCGCTGTCGGCGACGTACAGGCGATCCTCGGCCACCGCCAGGCCGGTCGGGAAGCGCAGCGGCAGGCGCGGCTCCGGCTGGGTCTCGCGGGCGTCGCGCAGGTCCTCGTCCAGCGGCAGCGGCTGCCCGGCGCAGAGCGCGTGCAGCGCCTTGTCCAGTTCCGCGCCACCGATGCCGACCAGGCGCTCGCGCTCCACGCCGCCGGCGTCGATCAGCACCAGGGTCGGCCAGGCCTGGACGCCGAAGCGCTGCCAGGCGGCCCAATCGGCATCGAGCAGGACCGGCGCGGACACGCCCTGGCTGCGCAGCAGCTTCAGCGCCCGCTGCGGCTCGCGCTCGCTGTCGAAGCGCGGCACCTGCACCACGATCACCTGCAGGCGTCCGGGATTGCGCGCCTGCCACTGGCCGAGTTCGGCCAGACGCTGCGCGCACCACACCGAGGCGGCATTGACGAAGGCCAGCACCAGCGCCCGCCCCTGCAGATCGCGCAGGCGGATCGGCTCGGCGTTAAGCCAGGCGCCGGACGCGGGGAGTTCCAGGGCGGCGATGGAATTCATCGGCCGATTATGCCGGAGCCGAGGTCGACGGACAGTCGCGCCACGCTGCCGGCGGCGGCTTCGTCTACCAGTTGCCAGACCTGCTCGAACTGGGCGCTGCCGCCGGTGTACGGATCCGGAATCTCGCGGTGGCCGTGCACCCCGGCCCACGGCAGCCACAGCGCCACGCGCTCGTGCGCCGCCGCCGGGGCGCGCTGGCGCACGTCGCGCAGGTTGGCCGCATCGGCGCACAGGATCCAGTCGAACTCGGCAAAGTCGCGGTCGCGCAGTTGCCGGGCGCGCAGGCCGGCGATGTCCACGTCATGGGCGGCGGCGCAGGCGACCGCGCGCCGGTCCGGCGGCTCGCCGCGGTGCCAGTCGCCGGTGCCGGCCGAGTCGACCTCCACCACACTCGCCAGCGGCGAGCGCTGCAGGTGGTGGCGCAGCGCGCCCTCGGCCATCGGCGAACGGCAGATGTTGCCCAGGCACACCAGCAGCAGCTTCATGCCTGCCCCTGCAGGTAGGCCTCGGCGCGCGCCAGATCCTCGGGCGTGTCCACGCCCGGCGGGAACGGCGCCGGCGACAACGCCACCGCGATGCGGAACCCGGCTTCCAGCACCCGCAACTGCTCCAGCGACTCGATCCGCTCCAGCGTGCCCGGCGGCATCGCCGCGAACCGGCGCAGGAAGCCGGCACGATAGGCGTAGATGCCGATATGCCGCAGCCACGGGCCGGGTAGCGGCAACTGCGTCTGCGAGGCGGCGAAGGCGTCGCGGTGCCAGGGGATCGGCGCGCGGCTGAAGTACAGCGCATCGCCGGCGGCGCTGCGCACCAGCTTGACCACGTTGGGATCGAACAGGTGCTCGGCCGCGTCCACCGGCGTGCCCAGGGTCGCCATCTCGGCGCCGCTGTCGGCCAGGGTCCGGGCCACCGCGACGATGCCGGCCACCGGTGCGAACGGCTCGTCGCCCTGCAGATTGACCACCAGGGTCACATCGTCCCAACCGGCGATGTCGGCGCACTCGGCCAGGCGGTCGGTGCCGGAGGCGTGGTCGGCAGAGGTATTGGCCACATGCACGCCGTCCAGGTCGGCCACGGCGGCGGCGATGCGGGCATCGTCGGCGGCCACCCACACCTGGGTGGCACCGGCGGCGAGCGCACGCCGCGCCACGTGGCGGACCAGCGGCTCGCCGCCGAGCGCACGCAAAGGCTTGCCCGGCAGCCGCGAGGCGGCGTAGCGGGCCGGGATGGCGACGACGAACGGCGGCACGGCGGCGCTCATGCGCGGGTGGCGCCGGCAGCGGCGCGCGTGCGCCGGGGATATCGCGAGAAGACCGTCATCGAAAGCTCTCCGCATGGTTGGCCGAAACGGCCTGGTGGGCGCCGGGCAGCGGCCCGGTGGCCGCCGCACGCCGCAACGGCACTGAGGGTCATTGTATCGACCACGCCGGGATCGCCGGTGTGCAGGTGGTGGCGCCGGCCGGCGACCGCACGCGCGCCTTGCCCAGCGGCGCGGAAAGCGTCGGCTCGCTGCGGCTTGCGCTCACGTCGCGCGCGCGGCACGCGCGCCGTATTGGCGCCTAGGAGGCGCGCGGAGGTGGCGCGCCACGCGCAGCGATGACACGGCGTCGTGCGCGCAGCACCAGTGCCCTTAGGACTGAAGATGGCGGACGCACCGCTGAGGCCGCGGCTTGGATTCGACCATTGCCCAGGCTACGCCACGCGCCGGTGGCGCTCCTGCAGGCCAACCGCGGGCGCACGTGATGGGGGAACGCCCTAGTCGCCGGTCCCGCCCGCGCGGCCGCGCAGCTTGTCCAGCCGGTCCAGCAGGCCGATCCAGAACGCCGCCGGCAGCTCGGCGACCAGCGGCACGCTGAAGCACCAGTCGTTGACGAAGGCGGCGCACTTGACCGCGTCCTTCTCGGTCATCAGCACCGGCAGTTCGCTGCCGAAGGCCAGATCCGCGGCGCGGTACTGGTGATGGTCGGGAAACGCATGCGGCACCACGCCGATGCCCTGCGCGCGCAGCATGTCGAAGAAGCGCTGCGGATGGGCGATGCCGGCCACGGCATGCACGCGCTGGCCGGCGAAACTGCGCAGCGGCCGCGCACGGCCGCCGCGCAGCGGTTGCGCGCTGTCGATGCGCAAGCGCATCGCCCATTCGCCGAAGCCGGCTTCGAGCGCACCGCTGTCGCTGGCCTGGCCCAGATTGATGACCCGGAAATCGCATTCGTTGCCGCGCGCCACCGGCTCGCGCAGCGGCCCGGCCGGCAGCAGGCGGCCGTTGCCGTAGCGGCGCTGGCCGTCCACCACCTCGATCTCGATGTCGCGCTGCAGCCGGTAATGCTGCAGGCCGTCGTCGCAGACCACGATGTCGCAGCCGGCCTGCAGCAGCGCGCGCGCCGCGGCCACGCGGTCGCGGTCCACCCGCACCGGCACGCCGGTCTTGCGCGCGATCAGCACCGGCTCGTCGCCGCCCTGCTCGGCCGAGGTGCCCGGCTCGATCCAGCGCGGCTCCTGCGGCTGGCTGCGGCCGTAACCGCGGCTGGCCACGCCCGGGCTCCAGCCGGCGTCGCGCAGGCGCTGCACCAGGGCGATGGTCAACGGCGTCTTGCCGGTGCCGCCGGCGGTGAGGTTGCCGACCACCACCACCGGCGCGGCGATGCTGTGGCGCTTGCGCCAGCCGCGCCGGTACAGCGCGCGGCGCAACGCGATCGCCGCCGCGTACAGCGGGGTCAGCACGCGCGCGTGCAGCGGCGGCGAACCCGTGCCGTACCAATAGGCGGGGGTGTGCGGCCCGCGCTCGCTCATCCGAACTGCCTTTCGCGGAACTGCATGCTGTGCAGGTGCGCATACACCCCGCCCAGCGCCAGCAGCTCGTGGTGGGTGCCGCGCTCGACGATGCGGCCGTGGTCCATCACCAGCACCTGGTCGGCGTGTTCGATGGTCGACAGGCGGTGGGCGATGACCAGCGTGGTGCGGTCGGGCATCAGCCGGTGCAAGGCGTCCTGCACCAGCCGCTCGGATTCGTTGTCCAGCGCCGCGGTGGCTTCGTCGAGGATCAGGATCGGTGCGTCCTTGAGCATGGCGCGGGCGATCGCCAGGCGCTGGCGCTGACCGCCGGACAGGCGTCCGCCCTTGGCCCCGACCTGCGATTGCAGTCCGTCCGGCAGGTGCTCGACGAACTCCATCGCGTTGGCATCGGCGATCGCCTGCTGCAATTGCGCAGGGCTGGCCTCTCGCATCTCGCCGTAGGCGACGTTCTCGGCGATGCTGCCGTCGAACAGCATCACCTGCTGGCCAACCAGGGCGATCTGTCGGCGCAGATCCTCCAGCCGATAGTCCTGCAGCGGGTGGCCATCGAGCAGGATCTGCCCGGACTGCGGGTCGTAGAAGCGCGGGATCAGCTTGACCAGGCTCGACTTGCCGCTGCCGGAGCGGCCGACGATGGCGGTGACGGTGCCGGGCTCGGCGACGAAGCTGACCTCGGCCAGCGCCGGCCGCGCCTGCCCCGGATAGGCGGCGGTCACCTCGCGGAACTCGATCCGGCCCTGCGCGCGCTCGATGTGGCGGGTACCGCTGTCCTGTTCCTCCGGCGCATCCAGCACCACGAACAGCCGCTGCGCCGAGGCGACGCCCCGCTGCAGCATGTTCTGCACGTTGGTGAGGTTCTTCAGCGCCGGGATGATCGCCATCATCGCGGTCATCAGCGAGACGAACTCGCCGGCGGTCAGGCGCCCGGCCAGCGCCTCGTGGCCGGCGATCAGCAGCAGCGCGGCCAGGCCGATCGCACCCAGCAACTGCACCGCGGCCGAGGAGATGCCGCGGGTGGACTCGACCTTCATCGCCAGGTGCAGGTTGGTGTCGGCCAGGTGCTGGTAGCGCTCCATCTCGCTGGCGCGCGCGCCGTAGACCTTGACCTCCTGGTTGCCGGACAGGGCCTGCTCGGCGGACTGCATCAGCTCGGCGTTGCTCTCCTGGATGCGATGACTGACCCGCCGGTAGCGCTTGGCCACGCGGTCCATCACCCAGGCCAGCGGCGGCGCCACCAGCAGGATGGTCACGGTCACCGTCCAGCTGTACCACAGCATCACCGCCAGCGCGCCGACGATCTGCAGGGTCTGCTGCACCATCACCTTCATCGCGTCGACCGCGGCCTGCGCCACCTGCTCGCTGTCCGAACCCAGCCGTACCAGCATCGACGCCACCGGCTCGGCATCGAAGCGGCTGCCCGGCAGGCGCAGGTACTTGTCCAGCACGTTGACCCGGAAATCGCGGGAAATGCTCCGCGCCGCGCGCCCCATCGACATGTCGGTGACGTAGCCGGCGATACCGCGCAGCACGAACAGGCCGACGATCTGCAACGGCAGCCACATCGCCACCTCGCGGTTGCGGGCGATGAAGGTCTCGTCGGTGATCGGCTTCATCAGCGCCAGGAAGCCCGAGCCGGCCAGCGCCTCCAGCAGCGCGCCGACGGCGGCGATCAGCAGCAGACCGCGGTAGCCGCCGGCATAGGACAACAGGCGGCGATAGGTCCGCCAGGGGGAATCCTGGACGGGCACGTCGGTGGGTACATTCACTTGGAGCTTCCGTCCCTGTTGACTTCGGGGGCAGTGGCGATGGCGATGCGGCGGAATCCGAGCTGGCCCAGCGCGTCCTGCGCGGTGACCACCGCCTGGTACGGCGTGCGCGCGTCGGCGCGCAGCAGCACCGGCTGCTCGCGGTCGTCGCCGGCGACCTGGGCGATGCTGCGCTTGACCGACTCCACGTCGGTGCGCAGCACTTCCTGGTCGTTGATGAAGTAATGCCCGTCGGCGTTGATCAGCACACTCAGCGCGCGCGCCGGCGGCGGCGCGTTGCGGTCGCTGGCGTTGGGCAACTGCAGTTGCAGCGTCGAACGTGCATCGAAGGTGGTGGTCACGACGAAGAAGATGATCAGCACCAGGATGACGTCGATCAACGGCACCAGGTCGATGTGCGGCTCGTCCTGGCCACGGTCGTCGCGGATCCGCACCGGCTCAGCCCTTGGCCGACGCGGCGTTCGACGCGGCGCCGCGTGCCGGCGCAACCGCACGGCCATGGCCGTCGAGCGCGTCGGTCAGGGCGGTGGCTTCCTGCTCCATCTCGATCACGTAACCGGCGATGCGGCCCTTGAAATGGCGATGGAAGATCAGCGCCGGCACCGCGATGATCATGCCGGTGGCGGTGCACACCAGCGCCTTGCCGATGCCGCCGGCGAGCTGGTTCACGTCGCCCAGGCCATGGTCGAGGATGCCGAGGAACATCTGGATCATGCCGACCACGGTGCCGAGCAGGCCGAGCAGCGGCCCGGCCGAGGCGATCGTGCCCAACGCGTTCAGGTAACGCTCCATGCGGTGCACGACGTGCCGGCCGGTGTCCTCGATGCGCTCGCGCACGATCTCGCGCGGACGGTTGCGCACATCCAGGCCGGCCGCGAGCAGCGCGCCCAGCGGCGAATTGCGCCGCAGCGATTCGATGTGGGTGGGGTCGAGCTTGCCGCGCGTGGCCCAGTTGCGCACTTCCTGGCCCAGTCCCGGCGGCAACACCTCGCTACGGCGCAGGCTCCAGAACCGCTCCAGGACGATCGCCAGCGCGACCACGCCCAACAGCAGCAATGGCACCATCGGCCAGCCACCGGCCTTGACCAGTTCCCACACGTCGCAACCCTCCGGCACGCTCGGCCGTTCGTTCACTGGCCGATAGGATAGCAGCCGCCCGCGCCCGCTCCGCCGCATCCCACAGCCGCGCCCGCCAGGGCCGCCGCTCACGCAATTGCAGGCCCGTGCGCCCCAGCCACACGCGCAGCGCACCGCCCTGCGGCGTGCCGGCGACCTCGGCGCCGGCCGCCTGCCAGCGCGCCACCACGCCCGGATGCGGATGACCGAAGCGGTTGCCGTAGGCCGCCGACACCAGCACCAGCCGCGCGCCGGTGGCGGCGACGAAGGCCGGCTGCGAGGAATGCGCGCTGCCATGGTGCGGCGCCACCACGACGTCGGCGCGCAGCGCCTGCGGCGCCTCGCGCAGCAGCGTGCGCTCGACCACGTCGCCGATATCGCCGGCCAGCAACAGCGCGCCATGCACGGTTTCCACCCGCAACACGCAGCTGGATTCGTTGCGCAGATAGGGAAAGTGCGGCGCCGGATGCAGGAACCGGAACCGCACGCCATCCCATTCCCAGGCATCGCCGGTCACGCAGGCCCGGTCCACCGGCAACGGCGCACCAGCCGGGGCCTGGACCAGGCCGATCGGCAGCGCCGCGCGCACCGCGCCCAGGCCGCCGGCGTGGTCGTTGTCGCCATGACTGATCACCGCGCGATCCAGCCGCGCCACGCCAAGCGCATGCAGCGCCGGGACCACCACCCGTTCGCCGGCGTCGTAGCCGTCCTCGACCGCCGGCCCGGTGTCGTACAGCAACTGGTGATGCGCGGTGCGCACCAGCAACGACAGGCCCTGCCCCACGTCGAACATCACCAGATCGACCTCGCCCGGTCGCGGTCGCTCCAGCGGCGGCCACAGCAAGGGCAACCACAGCAGCGCCGCCAGCGGTTTGCCCGGCACCGCGCGCGGCAGCAGCAGCCAGAACGCGCCCAGCAGGGCCAGCGGCAACGCCCAATCGCGCGCCTCCGGCAGCCAGCGCAGGGCGAAGCGGCTCTCGCCCAAGGCGACGAACAACGGCCAGGTCAGGTCGAAGCAGGCCGCGGCCAGGCGCCACAGCCAGGCGCCGGCACCGGCGTGCAACGCCTCCAGCGCGGTGCCGAGCAAGGCCAGCGGGACCACCACCAGGCTCCACCAGGGGATCGCCAGCAGGTTGGCCAGCGGCCCGACCACGGAGGCCTGCCCGAACAGCATCGTGCTCACCGGCAGCAGGCCGACCGTGGCCACGCCCTGCGCGGTCAGGAAGCTGCGCAGCGTCTCGCGCCAGCCGCGGCCGGCGTCGGGCATGCACCAGGCCAGCCAGGCGACGCCGAGGAAGCTCAGCCAGAAGCCGGCCGAGAGCACTGCCAGCGGGTCGCAGAGCAGCATGGCGATCGCCGCCAGCGCCAATGCGTCGACCACCCGCACCGGCCGCCGCCACAGCCGTGCCGCCACCACCACCGCGATCATCAGCGCGGTGCGCACGGTCGGCAGGGCCATGCCCGACACCAGGGTGTAGCCGCCGGCGCCGAGCAGCGCCAGCGCCGCCGCGGCCTGGCGGCGCGGCCAGTAGCGGCCCAGCTGCGGCCACAGCCGCCACAGGCCGCCGCCGAGCAGTGCGAAGGCGCCGGCGACCAGGCCGACATGGAAGCCGGAAATGGCGATGAGATGGGTCAGGCCGGCGGCACGCAGGATGCGCCAGTCGCGATCGTCCAGGCGCCGCGTGTCGCCCAGCGCCAGTGCCTGCACGTAGCGCGCCGAGGCCTGCGGCACGGCCGCGGCGATGCGTGCGGACATATCCGCACGCCACGCGTCGATGCCCTGCCCCGGCGTCAGTTGCGCTGCCGCATGCGGCGCCACCACGTAGCCGCTGGCGCTGATCCGCTGCGCCAGCGCATAGGCCTCGGCATCGAAGCCGCCCGGATTGCTCAAGCCGCGCGGCGCGCGCAGGCGCACCTGCAACTGCCAACGCGCGCCGGCGCGCAGGACGCTGCGCGGCCCGGCCTGGTGCGTGCCGAAGTCGTCGTACCACGCCAATTGCAGCAGGCGCCCGCGCAACGGCGCCGGCTGCGCCGCGTCGCTGTCCACCCGGAACAGGAAGCGGGTGCGGCGGGTCTCCGCCTGCGGCAGTTCCACCACCTGGCCGCGGACGTCGACCACGCGTTTTTCCCAGTCGGCCGGCAACTGCCGCGCCAGCACCATGCCGGCGATCAGCGCCAGCCAGCCGGCGCCGATCGCGAACGCGCCCAGCCAGCGCCAGCGCGGCGCCGCCACGTACAGCGACGCCCCGGCGAGCAGGATCGCCACGGCCAGCGGCCAGGGCAGCAGGCGCGGCAGCCACAGCGCGGCCAGCACGCCGGCGGCGAGGCTGGCCGCGACCGCAGCGCCGAACGGCACCGGTGCCGGCCAGCGGGCAGCGCGAGTCGCGACGGGGCCCTGGCACGGCACGGCGTCTGCCGACGGTTGCATGTGCTTGCCCTCCTTGGCATCGATGGATCGGAAGCAGCGAGACGAAGCGGCGCGACGTGCGCATCGCGCGACACCGTCTTTATCGCGATGCCAGCGTCGCATCCCGCCTGGACGCGAGCCATCGGTCCATGCCGCGACACCGCGTCAGAATTCGCCTAACGCGCGAGCGCGCGCCGCGTCACAGTCCCGACGCAGTTCTCCGCAGCTTCATTGCCCCGCGCCTAAGGTGCGATACCCCACGTCGTAAGGAGTTCGCGCATGCGCAAGGGCATCGCATTGATCGTCGGAGTCACTGGCATCTCCGGCTACAACCTCGCCAACGTGCTGGTCGCCGAGGGCTGGACCGTCTATGGGCTGGCACGCCGTCCGGTGCCGCAGGAAGGCGTGATTCCGGTGGCGGTCGATCTGCTCGACCGCGACGCCACCATCGCGGCGCTGCGCGGGCTGCCGATCACCCACGTGTTCTTCTGCACCTGGACGCGGCGCGACACCGAGAAGGAGAACGTCGCCGCCAACGGCGCGATGTTGCAGCACCTGTGCGAGGGCCTGGACGGCGCGACGCTGCAGCACATGGCGCTGGTCACCGGCACCAAGCATTACCTCGGCTCGTTCGAGCACTACGGCAGCGGCAAGGCGGAGACGCCGTTCCGCGAGAGCGAACCGCGGCAGCCGGGCGAGAATTTCTACTACACGCTGGAAGACCTGTTGTTCGACGCCGCCGCGCGCCATGGCTTCGGCTGGAGCGTGCACCGCTCGCACACCATGATCGGTCAGGCCAACGGCAGCAATGCGATGAACATGGGCGTGACCCTGGCGGTGTATGCGACGCTGTGCAAGCACACCGGGCAGCCCTTCGTGTTCCCTGGCTCGCGCGCGCAGTGGGACAGCCTCACCGACCTCACCGACGCCGGCCTGCTCGGCCGCCAACTGGCCTGGGCCGCGACCAATCCGGCCGCACGCAACCAGGCCTTCAACACGGTCAATGGCGACGTGTTCCGCTGGCGCTGGATGTGGGGCGAGATCGCCGCGTTCTTCGGCCTGGAGCCTGCCCCTTATCCGGAGGCGCCGATGCCGCTGCAGCCGCGCCTGCAGGACACTGCGCCTGCGCTGTGGCGCGAGATCGCCGAGCAGCATGGGCTGGTGCAGGCGGATGTGAACCAACTGGCGTCGTGGTGGCATACCGATGCCGATCTGGGCCGCGAGATCGAGTGCGTCAACGACATGACCAAGAGCCGCGATCTCGGCTTCCTCGGCTACTACGACAGCCGCGCCTCGTTCCTGGAGCTGTTCACGCGACTGCGCGCGCAGCGGGTGATTCCCTGAGGGACGAGGCTGGGTGAAGAGTCGCCGATGCAATGGGAAAGCGGCAATCCGGAAGGTTGCCGCCTATGGGGCACGCGGTGCGCTCCAGGACGGTCGCCGTTGTAGGGAGTTGTCTGGACATGCGAGGCATCGCCGCGGCGACGCGTTTGCTGGGCATGCTGTACGAAGTTTTTCGGCGCCGACAGCAACCAACACCGGCGACATGCCCGGCTTCGTTGGTCGCGGCTGAAGCCGCTTCTACGGCGCGCTTGCGCTAGAAGTGCTTTCGCCTGTCCGAGGATCTCCGGCGTCGGCAGATGCACTGAAGCCACTGCGGCTCGCTGCCTCGTTCGTCGCGCGTGACGTCGCTCCAACGCGCGGCGAAGCGGCGATGTGCACTGTGGGAGGGACTTCAGTCCCGACGCGCACTGCATCAGTGAGCAGGACACTGCTTTTGTCGTGACCGCGGGCGCTGCACAGCAAGCGAGGCTGTCACGCCCGACCCCGCACGCAACAGGCTTCAGCGGCGCACGCCCCTCAGACCGCGACCATGTCCCCTCACCGTGCAATGCGGCGGCACATCGCGCCCGCCACCACGCTCGTTCAAACGTCCGCAGGCGCCAGTTCGCGCAGCTTGCCCTGGTGCAGTTCCAGCACCCGGTCCAACTTGCGCGCCAGGCTGCGGTCGTGGGTGACCAGGGCCAGGCTGGTGCCCTGCGCGCGGTTGAGTTCGAGCATCAGCGCGAACACGTTGGCCGCGGTCTTGTCGTCGAGGTTGCCGGTCGGCTCGTCGCCGAGCACGCAGGCCGGGCGATTGACCAGCGCACGCGCCACCGCGGCGCGCTGGCGCTCGCCGCCGGACAGTTCGCCCGGCTTGTGCTCCAGGCGATGGCCCAGGCCCACCGATTCCAGCAGCGCCCGCGCGCGCGCATCGGCGTCCTGGATCGGCGCGCCGCCCAGCAGCACCGGCATCATCACGTTCTCCAGCGCGGTGAACTCTGGCAGCAGGTGATGGAACTGGTAGACGAAGCCCAGCGAACGGTTGCGCAACTGCCCGCGCGCCGCGTCGGTCAGCGCCGACATGCGCTGGCCGGCCACGTAGACCTCGCCGGAGGTCGGCACGTCGAGGCCGCCGAGCAGGTGCAGCAAGGTGCTCTTGCCGGCACCGGAGGCGCCGACGATGGCCACGGTCTCGCCCGCCGCCACGCTCAGCTCCAGGCCGTCGAACACCGGCGTGCGCATCTTGCCTTCGGCATAGGTCTTGGCCAGGCCTTCGGCGCGGATCGCCGCGTCCGCGTGTCGCTTCTGCATTCCCGATTCCCGATTCCCCATTCCCGATTCCCGGCTCTCATTCATAGCGCAGCGCCTCCGCCGGCTGCGTGCGCGCCGCGCGCCAGGCCGGGTACAGCGTGGCCAGGAAGCTCATCAGCAAGGCGACGATGGTGATCACCATGACGTCGTGCGGCTGCATGTCGGTAGGCAGGCCGGTGATGTAGTAGACGTCCTCCGGCAGCAGCTTGATGTTGAACACCGCCTCGATGCCGGCCAGGATCCGCTCCAGGTTGAGCGTCAGCACGATGCCGCCGATCACGCCGGCGACGGTGCCGATCACGCCGATCAGCGTGCCCTGCACCATGAACACCTGCATCACCCCGCCCGGGCTCAGTCCCAGCGTGCGCAGGATCGCGATGTCGGCCTGCTTGTCGGTCACCAGCATCACCTGCGAGGACACCAGGTTGAACGCACCCATCGCGATGATCAGCGACAGCAGGATGCCCATCACCGTCTTTTCCATCTTCAGCGACTGGTAGAGGTTGGCGTTCTCGCGGGTCCAGTCGCTGACCATGTACGGGCCGTGCAGGTTCAGCGCCAGGTCGCGCGCCACGTTCCAGGCCTGGTCCATGTCGTACAGCTTCAGGCGCACGCCGGTGACGCCGTCGCCCATGCGCAGCACCCGCTGCAGGTCGGGCATGCTGGTCACCGCCAGGCCGCGGTCGATCTCGTTGTAGCCGGCCTCGAAAATGCCGCTGACGGTGAAGCGCTTGTAGCGCGGCACCATGCCCATCGGGCTGGCCTGCGGCTCGCCCAGCATCACCACCACCTTGTCGCCGACGCCCACGCCCAGCCACAGCGCCAGCTCCTGGCCGAGCAGGATGTTGTACGAACCCGGGGTCAGGCTGTCGACCGAGCCCTGCTTCATCTTCTGCGCCAGCACCGAGACCTTGGCCTCTTCCTTGGGCAGGATGCCGCGGACGATCGCCGGCTGGTTGCGCTGGCCGGTGAGCAGCGCCTCTTCCTCGACGTAGGGCGCGGCGCCGGCGACGCGCTTGTCGCGCATGGCCACGTCCACCGCGTGCTGCCAGTCCTCCATCGGCGCGCCCTGCGCGCTGACCGTGGCATGCGCGGCCATCTGCAGCAGGCGGTCGCGGATCTCCTTCTGGAAGCCGCTCATCACCGCCAGGGTGGTGATCAGCACGGTCACGCCCAAGGCGATGCCGAGGATCGAGGCCATGGAGATGAAGGAGATGAAATTGTTGCGGCGCTTGGCGCGCAGATAGCGCAGGCCGATGGCCACGGGTAAGGGTTTGAACATGCGCAGCCACCATCCAGGGAGCGCTATGGTGCCATTTGCGGCGGCGCAGACGAAGCGGCATGGGCGGCAGCGGCCAGACGCAGTTCACGTCGTGCCGCCGGTGGCAGCGTGTCCGGCCACCACGCCAGGCGCTGGGTGCGCCCCTGCGCATCGCGCCAGCGCACGAACGCCAGCGGTCCGCGCCAGGCGACCTGCAGCGCGCTCACCGCCACGCCATCGATGCTGGGCGTACCGGCACCGGCGGGAACCAACAGCATGCGCGGCGCCCGCCTGGCCTCACGGCGCAGCAGCCACGCCGCGTACAGCAGCGCCAGCACGGCCGCCGGCCAGGCCAGGCGTGGCGGCAGGTCGGAACCGAGCAGCGACAGCGGCGCCAGCGCGCCGAGCAGGGTCAGCGCGGCCAGCAGCCAGCGCGAGGGGCGCCAGTCAAGCCGGCATGGCGCGGATGGAAGCGATGAGATCGGCGGCGCGTGCATCGGGACAGGCCTCGTAGCCCATGAACCAGCGCCACAACTTATCGTCCTCGCAATCGAGCAGGTATAGGAAAACCCCGCGCTCGTCCTCGGAAGCCTCCCCCCAGCGCCGGTCCAGGTAGCGGCCGAACAGCTGGTCCAGTTCGCGCATGCCGCGCCGGCAGCGCCAGCGCAGCTTCTTCAGTTCGGTGCTCTCGTCCATCGCATGCGCCCTTGCCTGGAGGCGGCGCCGCACGGCAGCCGCCGAAAACGAACGCGGCACCGAACCCGAAAGCCGGTGCCGCGCGGTCGGCGGGCAGGCCCGCCGCATGGAACGTGTGCCGCTGCGATCAGGCGCGGCGCGCCATCATCAACTTCTTGATCTCGGCGATCGCCAGCGCCGGGTTCAGCCCCTTCGGGCAGGTCCGCGCGCAGTTCATGATGGTGTGGCAGCGGTACAGCTTGAACGGATCTTCCAGATCGTCCAGGCGCGCACCGGTGTCCTCGT
This sequence comes from Xanthomonas sp. LMG 12460, assembly GCF_009192895.1. Classification (NCBI taxonomy): domain Bacteria; kingdom Pseudomonadati; phylum Pseudomonadota; class Gammaproteobacteria; order Lysobacterales; family Lysobacteraceae; genus Xanthomonas; species Xanthomonas sp. LMG 12460. The sequence continues at coordinate 65,516 of NZ_NKUH01000073.1, forward strand.
CGCGCGAGTCGATGATCCAGCGGTAGGCCTGCAGCAGGATCGCCGGGCCCAGGTAACGCTCGCCGTTCCACCAGTAGCTCGGGCAGCTGGTCGAGCAGCACGCGCACAGGATGCACTCGTACAGGCCGTCGAGCTTCTTGCGGTCCTCCGGCGACTGCAGCCGCTCGCGGTCCGGCGGCGGCGGGGTCTGGGTACGGATCCACGGCTTGATCGAGGCGTACTGCGCGTAGAAGTGGGTCAGGTCCGGCACCAGATCCTTGACCACGCTCATGTGCGGCAGCGGGTAGATCGGCACTTCCTTCTTGCCGCAGTCGGCGATCGCCTTGGTGCAGGCCAGCGTGTTGGTGCCGTCGATGTTCATCGCGCACGATCCGCAGATGCCCTCGCGGCACGAGCGGCGGAAGGTCAGGGTCGGGTCGATCTCGTTCTTGATCTTGATCAGCGCGTCCAGCACCATCGGGCCGCACGCATCCAGATCCACCTCGTAGGTGTCGGTCCGCGGGTTGCTGTCGTCGTCCGGATTCCACCGGTAGACCTTGAAGGTCCGCACGTTCTTCGCGCCCTTGGCGGGAAAGTGCTTGCCCTTGCCGATCTTGGAATTCTTGGGGAGGGTGAACTCTGCCATGGCTTTAAAATCCGGGAATGGGGATTGGGGAATGGGGAATGGGAAGCGGGAGCGAAGAGCGCATGCGCTGTTCTCGATTCCCGATTCCCTACTCCCGTTTCCCGGCTGTGGTCAGTAAACGCGCGGCTTCGGCGGCACCACGTCCACGTCCTTGCTGAGCGTGTACATGTGCACCGGGCGGTAGTCGAAGCTGCACTGGCCCTTGTCGTCGACGGTGACCAGCGTGTGCTTCTGCCAGTTGACGTCGTCGCGGTCGGGGAAATCCTCGTGGGCGTGCGCGCCGCGGCTTTCCTTGCGCTGTTCGGCCGAGTTGATCGTCGCCACCGCGTTGAGCAGCAGGTTGTTCAGCTCGTAGGTCTCGATCAGGTCGGAATTCCAGACCAGCGAGCGGTCGGACACCTTGACGTCCTCGAAGCTGGCGAAGATGTCGGCCATCTTGTCCACGCCTTCCTTCAGCGTCTTGCTGGTGCGGAACACCGCCGCGTCGGACTGCATGGTGCGCTGCATCTTGTCGCGGATCACCGAGGTCGGGGTGCTGCCGTTGGCGTTGCGCAGCTTGTCCAGCAGGCCCAGCGCCTTGTCGCAGGCGTCGCCCGGCAGGCCCTTGTGCGGGGCGCCGGTCTTGATCGTCTCGGCGCAGCGGTTGGCCACCGCGCGGCCGAACACCACCAAGTCCAGCAGCGAGTTGGAGCCCAGGCGGTTGGCGCCGTGTACCGACACGCAGGCGGCCTCGCCGATGGCGTACAGGCCCGGCACCACCGCATCGGGGTTGTCGCCGTCCTTGCGCACCACTTCGCCGTGGTAGTTGGTCGGGATGCCGCCCATGTTGTAGTGGACGGTCGGGATCACCGGGATCGGCTGCTTGTGCACGTCGACGCCGGCGAAGATGCGCGCGCTCTCGGCGATGCCGGGCAGCTTCTCGTCGATCACGCCCGGGCCGAGGTGGGTCAGGTCGAGCAGGATGTGGTCCTTGTGCTCGCCGACGCCGCGGCCTTCGCGGATCTCGATGGTCATCGAACGCGACACCACGTCGCGCGAGGCCAGATCCTTGTAGTGCGGCGCGTAGCGCTCCATGAAGCGCTCGCCGCTGCTGTTGCGCAGGATGCCGCCTTCGCCGCGCACGCCTTCGGTGATCAGGCAGCCGGCGCCGTAGATGCCGGTCGGGTGGAACTGCACGAACTCCATGTCCTGCATCGGCAGGCCGGCGCGCATCACCAGGCCACCGCCGTCGCCGGTGCAGGTGTGCGCCGAGGTGGCGCTGAAGTAGGCGCGGCCGTAGCCGCCGGTGGCCAGCACCACGCCGTGGGCGCGGAACAGGTGCAGCGAGCCTTCGGCCATGTCCAGGGCGAGCACGCCGCGGCAGGCGCCTTCCTCGTCGAAGATCAGGTCGAGCGCGAAGTACTCGATCATGAAGCGCGCGTTGTGCGCCAGCGACTGCTGGTACAGCGTGTGCAGCATGGCGTGGCCGGTGCGGTCGGCGGCGGCGCATGTGCGCTGCGCGGACGGGCCTTCGCCGTACTTGGTGGTCATGCCGCCGAACGGACGCTGGTAGATCTTGCCGTCCTCGGTGCGGCTGAACGGCACGCCGTAGTGCTCCAGCTCGATGATCGCCGGGATCGCCTCGCGGCACATGTACTCGATCGCGTCCTGGTCGCCCAGCCAGTCCGAGCCCTTGATGGTGTCGTAGAAGTGATAGCGCCAGTCGTCCTCGCCCATGTTGCCGAGCGCGGCGGAGATGCCGCCCTGCGCGGCCACGGTGTGCGAACGGGTCGGGAAGACCTTGGTCAGGCAGACGGTCTGCAGGCCCTTCTGAGCCAGGCCGAAGGTGGCGCGCAGGCCGGCGCCGCCGGCGCCGACCACGACCATGTCGTACTTGTGTTCGGTGATCTTGTAAGCGGACATCGAATCTGAATTCCTGTTCCGGGCGCCGATCAGGCGCTGCCCAGCGCGATGCGGGCGACCGCGAATACACCGACGATCGCGCCGAGCACGGCGACGAACTTCACCGTGGTCTGCAGCGCCAGGGCCAGCAGCGAGTTATGCACGTAATCTTCGAGAATGACCTGCAGGCCGATCTGCGCATGCCAGAACATCGCGATCAGGAAACCGACCAGCAGCACCGCGTTCCACGGCTTGGCGACCGCTTCGGTGGCGGTGACGTAGTCGGCGCCGAGCAGGCTCAATACGAACACCAGGAACCACACGGTCAGGCCGACCAGCGCGGTGGCGGTCAGCCGCTGCAACACGAAATGCTCGGTGCCGGACTTGGCCGCGCCCAGGCCGCGGACGTTCTTCAGAGGGGTGCGATAGCGGCTCATGCGGCGGCTCCGTGGAGGACGTAGGCCCAGATCAGCGCCACGATCACCAGGCTGCCGACCACCGACATCCAGCTGCTGCGCACGAACGCGGGGATGCTGAAGCCATGGCCGAAGTCCTGCACGATGTGGCGCAGGCCGTTGCACAGGTGGTAGGCGAAGGCCCAGCTCCAGGCGAACAGGAATACCTGGCCGTACCAGGCGCCGGCCATGCCGCGGAAGCAGTTCCAGGACGCCGGGCCGAGCATCAGCACCAGCAGCGCGGCGGCGATGATCAGGGCACCGACCGACAGCACGATGCCGGTGGCACGGTGCAGGATGGAGGTGACCATCTGGATCTGCCAGCGATAGACCTGCAGATGCGGGGAAAGGGGACGTTCGCGCGTAGCCATTCGCTGGGCTCGTTGTCTCGGCTGGGCGGCGTGCTTAAGGCCGCGTTGGCTCAAAGCTGCTCAAAAATCGATGCAGCGTCCGTTTTTCTCCCAGTCGCCGTAGCGCGTCGGCTCGAGGCCGCCGCGCCCGCCGATCTCCCGCGGCGCAGGCTCGGTCTGCGGAGGGGTGTCCTCGGCAGGCCGCTGCGTTTCGGGATCGGACTCGGGTGTGGGGGTTGGTTGGCCTATCATGCGGGTCTCACAACTCGTCAATTTTAGTCCTCCCCTCTCGTGCCTGACAACCTGAATCTGGAATCCGGCGGTTTTTCCGCCTTGCCACACCTGCAATACGTCGCATTGCGCGGTCCGGATGCAGCGGCCTTCGCCCATGCGCAATTCGCCAACGACGTGCAGGCGCTGGCGGTGGGCCAGTGGCAGTGGAACGCCTGGCTCACCGCCAAGGGCCGGGTGATCGCGGTGTTCGCGCTGCTGCGCCAGGCCGACGACGCCTTGCTGATGCTGCTGGCCGACGGCGGCGCCGAGGAACTGGCAACGGCACTGGGCCGCTTCGTGTTCCGGCGCAAACTGCGCGTGTCGGTCGAGGACACGCTTGTTGCTTTCGGTCGCCTGAGCCTACCCGAGCAGGCCCGCGGCGCGACGTCAGCGCACGATGAGGCTGGCGTGATCGAACTGGACATGGGCGGCGACGGCCTGCCGCGCACCCTGCGCCTGGTGCCGGCGCCGGCCGCGGATGCGCCGGCCGCCGACCCGGCGCTGGCCGAGGCCTGGCGCGCGGCCGACCTGCGCCTGGGCCTGGCCCGGCTTGCGCCGAGCCAGCGCGAACAATGGACGCCGCAGCAGTTGGGCCTGGACCGGCTGCACGCCTTCAGCGTCAAGAAAGGCTGCTACCCCGGCCAGGAAATCGTCGCCCGCACCCACTTCCTGGGCAAGGCCAAGCGCGCCGCGCAGTTGCTGGAAGTGGATGCGCCCGTCGCGATCGACGCAGAGGTGCTGCGCGACGGTCAGCCGTTCGGCAGCGTGGTCAGCGTCGCCAGCACCCTGGCCTTGGCGGTGCTGCCGCTCGAGGAGGCGCCGCCGGCGGGACTGGACGTCGACGGACACCCCGCACGGTGGCAGCCACTGGTAGACGGCCTGGCGCGCTGAGCGCGCCGGCGCTTTCGCTGTCGCTTTTGCTATTCCCGATTCCCGATTCCCGATTCCCGCGCCTCCAGGCGCCCCCCACTCTCGGCATCGAAGAAGTGCAGCGCGTCGCCGCGCACCGCCACCCGCAGGCGTTCGCCCAGGCCCGGCAGCGCGCGCGGCGCCACCCGCATCACCAGCGGCTGCGCGCCGTGGCTGAGATTGACGAAGATCTCGTTGCCGACCGGCTCGATCACCTCGATGGTGACCTCGAAGCCGCCCTGCGCGTCGTCGCTGGGCTGCAGGTGCTCCGGCCGCACGCCGATCGCCAGTTCCCGGCCCAGCCATTGCGGCGCGACCTGCGCACCCGGCAGCGGCACCCGCCCGCCGTCCTGCAACTGCAGCTGCAGACCGCCCTCTTCCACCAGCAGCCCGCGCAGCACGTTCATCGCCGGGCTGCCGAGGAAACCGGCCACGAACAGGTTGGCCGGGCGGTCGTACAGCGCCATCGGCGTGTCGATCTGCTGGATCAGCCCGTCCTTGAGCACGACGATGCGCTGGCCCAGGGTCATCGCCTCGACCTGGTCGTGGGTGACGTAGATCATGGTGGTGCCGAGCTTGCGGTGCAGTTGCGCGATCTCGGTGCGCACCGAGTGGCGCAGCTTGGCGTCCAGGTTGGACAGCGGCTCGTCGAGCAGAAACACCGCCGGCTCGCGCACCAGTGCGCGACCCAGCGCCACGCGCTGGCGCTGGCCGCCGGACATGGCGCGCGGCAGCTTGTCCAGCATCGGGGTCAGGCCCAGGGTGTCGGCGGCGGCGGCCACGCGCTGGCGGATGACCTCCTTGCTCTCGCCGCGCAGCTTGAGCCCGAACGCCAGGTTCTCGGCCACGGTCATGTGCGGGTACAGCGCATAGCTCTGGAACACCATGGCGATGTCGCGGTCCTTCGGCGCCACCTCGTTGACCACGCGCTCGCCGATGCGCAGCTCGCCGCCGCTGATCTCTTCCAGGCCGGCGATCATGCGCAGCAGCGTGGACTTGCCGCAGCCCGAGGGCCCGACCAGCACCATCAGTTCGCCGTCGGCCACTTCGAAGCTGGCCCCGTGCACGGCGACCTGGCCGTTGTCGTAGACCTTGCGGATGTTGTCCAGTTGTACTTTCGCCATGTATCCGGTTTCCGGCAGTGAGGAACGGGCTGCCGCCGGTCCCTCCCGAGGGCAGTGCATACGAATTCGGGTCGCATCATGCCCGCGCGCAGGCAACAATGGATCGCGATGCGGTATTCTGCCATGTAACCGTTTTCACGGGGCAACATCGAGCCTGGGAGGGCATGCAATGCGATCCGCCAGCCGCCGATCCGGCGCGCGCCCGTCATCCTGCGGGATGACAGCCGACCTGCAGCATGAGGCATTGGAGAGGTATGCTCAGAGGTCTGGCAGTCGTATTCATCTCCTGGATCGTGCGTTCCCGCCTGGCGGCCCTCCCGCGTCACGCCCTCGCCCGAACCGGCCGGATACAGGCCGTCGCCGCCGTTCGCTTTCCCACGCCACGTCACTCCTAGCCCCCAGGTGATCGACACCATGTCACCCGAAACCGAAACCCGGTCGATGCACGATACCTTCCTGTTGTTCGGCGCCACCGGCGATCTGGCCCAGCGCTACCTGTTCCCCTCGCTGCTGCGCATGCTCGACGACGGCTTCCTGCCGGAAGACTTCCGCATCCGCGCACTGGCGCTGTCGCCGCACGACACCGCCAAGTTCCACGAGATCCTCAAGCCGCGCCTGCAGGCGGCGATGCCGCAGATCGGCGAATCGATCGTGCAGGCGCTGCTGGCGCGCATCGACTACCGCTCGGTGGACCTGCGCGATGCCGAATCGGTGGCCGCCGCGGTGCGCGACCTGACCGCGCGCCGCTGCGTGAGCTACCTGGCGATCCCGCCGGGGCTGTACATCAGCACCTGCCAGGGCCTGGCCCTGGGCGGCGCCCTGGCCGCACCGCACCGGCTGATGCTGGAGAAGCCGATCGGCCACGATTCGGACAGCGCCCGCGAGATCGTGCAGGCGATCGGCGCGCTGATCGACGAGGACCGCGTGTTCCGCCTGGACCACTACCTGGGCAAGGCCGCGGTGCAGAACCTGATCGCGCTGCGCTTCGGCAACACCCTGCTGGAAGCGGTGTGGAACCGCAACTACATCGAATCGGTGGACATCCTGGTCGCCGAGAGCGAGGGCGTGGACGGCCGCGACGCCTACTACGCGCGCTCCGGCGCGCTGCGCGACATGGTGCAGAGCCATATCCTGCAGTTGCTGTGCCTGGTGGCGATGGAGCCGCCGGCGTCGCTGGAAGCCGACCGCATCCGCGACGAGAAGGTCAAGGTGCTGCGCGCGCTGCGTCCGCTCAGCGCAGAGCATGCCGCCCGCGACAGCGTGCGCGGGCGCTACACCGCCGGCACCATAAACGGCCAGCCGGCGCAGGCCTACCAGCCGCCGGAAGGCAGCGACGTGGAGACCTTCGCCGCGGTCACCGCCTACATCGACAACTGGCGCTGGGCCGGGGTGCCGTTCCGGCTGTGCACCGGCAAGCGCCTGGCCGAGCGCTCCACCCGTGTGGTGGTCACGCTCAAGCCGGTCACCCACTGGCTGTTCGAGCGCCCGGCCGCGCAGCAGGTGGCGCCGAACCGGCTGACCTTCCAGCTGCAGCCGCAGGAGAACATCGAACTGGGGCTGATGAGCAGCCTGGCCGGCCCGGAATGGGGCGCGCTGGAACTGCAGCCGCTGGAACTGGAACTGTCGGTGCCCACCGGCCTGCACCGGCGCATCGCCTACGAGCGGCTGATGCTCGACGCGCTCAACGGCAACCACGCGCTGTTCGTGCGCGACGACGAAGTGCGCGCCGCCTGGGCCTGGATCGACAGCGTCAGCGCCGCCTGGGCGCAGGCGCACCTGCCGCTGCTGCCCTACCCGGCCGGCAGCTGGGGCCCGCAGGAAGCGCAGGCCTACGTGTCCTGCGACCAGTCCGGCGCCGCGCCGAAGGCCGCGCAATGAGCGCGCCGCAGCGCCCGGTGCTGGTCGCCGACATCGGCGGCACCAATGCCCGTTTCGCCCTCGCCGATCTCGACGCCTCGGTGCCGCTGCTCGACGACAGCACCCAGACCTACTCGGTGGTGGAATTCCCGTCGCTGGGCGACGCCGCCCGCCACTACCTAGAACAGACCGGGGTGGATGCGCGCAGCGGCACCTTCGCCGTCGCCGGCCGCGTCGACGGCGACGAGGCGCGCATCACCAACCATCCGTGGGTGATCTCGCGGGCGCGCACCCGCGCCATGCTCGGCTTCGACGAACTGCACCTGATCAACGACTTCGCCGCGCAGGCGATGGCGATCAGCCTGCTGCGGCCGCAGGACGTGGTCCAGGTCGGCGGCGCCAGCTGGACGCCGTCGCCGATCGAGGTGCCGCGCAACTACGGGGTGATCGGCCCCGGCACCGGCCTGGGCGTGGGCGGCCTGCTGATGCGCGGCGGGCGCTGCTTCCCGCTGGAAACCGAGGGCGGCCATGTCAGCTTCCCGCCGGGCACGCCGGAGGAGATCCGCATCCTGGAACTGCTCTCGCAGCAGTTCGGCCGCGTCTCCAACGAGCGCCTGATCTGCGGCCCCGGCCTGGTCAACATCCATCGCGCGCTCAGCGAGATCGCCGGCGACGATCCCGGCCCGCTGCAGCCGGAGGACATCACCGCGCGCGCCGCGCAGGGCGACTACCGGGCGATGCGCACGGTGGACGTGTTCTGCGCCGTGTTCGGCGCCATCGCCGGCGACCTGGTGCTGATGCAGGGCGCCTGGGACGGCGTGTTCCTGACCGGCGGGCTGGTGCCGAAGATGCTCGACGCGATCCAGCATTCCGGATTCCGCCAGCGCTTCGAGCACAAGGGCCGGTTTTCGTCGATCATGGCGCGGGTGCCGTCGCTGGCGGTGATCCACCCCCGTCCCGGCCTGCTCGGCGCCGCCGCCTACGCGGTGGACGCCGCGCGGCAACCCCCAGGAGCCATCGCATGAGCCCCACGCTGTCCGACCGCATCACGCTGATCCGCTACGACGATCCGGACGAATGGATCGACGCGGCGGCGGCCGAGATCGGCACCGCGCTGCGCGAGGAGATCCAGCGCCGCGGCGGCGCGCGCCTGCTGCTGTCCGGCGGCACCACCCCGGCGCCGGTGTACCAGGCGCTGGCCGAGCTGCCGCTGGACTGGTCGAAGCTGGAGGTCGGCCTGGTCGACGAGCGCTGGCTGTCGCCGCAGGACAGCGACAGCAATGCCTACCTGGTCCGGCACAGTCTGCTGGACCGCGCCGAAGAGGCGCGCTTCGAACCGCTGGTGCGGGTCGGCAAGCCGCTGCAGGACTGCGTGCACGCGGCCAACCTGCACGCGCAGCACGCCCCGGCCCCGTGCATGGCGGTGCTGGGCATGGGCGGCGACGGCCACACCGCCTCGCTGTTCCCGGGCGCCACCGACCTGAACAAGGCCCTGGCCAACCCGCTGCCCTACGCCACGCTCGACGCCACCGGCTGCCCCGGCGCCAACACCTGGCCGCTGCGCATCACCCTGACCCCGGCCGGCCTGGCGCCGATCGGCCAGCGCATGCTGCTGTTGCGCGGCAAGCAGAAGCTGGAAGTGCTGGAGCGCGCGCTGGCCGGCACCGATCCGCACGAGTACCCGATCCGCGTCGCCTTCGATACGCCGGGTGCGCGCCTGCGCGTGCATTGGTGCGAGTGAGGCCGGGATTGGGGATTGGGGATTGGGGATTCGCAACGGCTGCGCGCTGACGCTTTTCCGCTCTTCCGATTCCCGCTTCCCGCTCTTCCGATTCCCGATTCCCGTTTCCCGACTCCCCCTTCATAGCCACTTCCGCCAATGAGCCTGCATCCGACCCTCCACGCGATCACCGAACGCATCCGCCAGCGCAGTGCGCCGTCGCGGCGCGCCTACCTGGCCGGCATCGACGCCGCGCTGCGCGACGGTCCGTTCCGCAGCCGCCTGAGCTGCGGCAACCTCGCCCACGGCTTCGCCGCCTGCGGCCCCACCGACAAGAGCCGGCTGGAAGGCGGGATCACCCCCAACCTCGGCATCATCACCGCCTACAACGACATGCTCTCGGCGCACCAGCCGTTCGAGCACTACCCGGAGATCATCCGCAGCACCGCGCGCGCGCTCGGCGCCACCGCGCAGGTCGCCGGCGGCGTGCCGGCGATGTGCGACGGCGTGACCCAGGGCCGGCCGGGCATGGAGCTGTCGCTGTTCTCGCGCGACGTGATCGCCCAGGCCACCGCGATCGGCCTCAGCCACGACATGTTCGACACCAGCCTGTACCTGGGCGTGTGCGACAAGATCGTGCCGGGCCTGCTGATCGGCGCGCTGGCCTTCGGCCACCTGCCGGCAGTGTTCGTGCCGGCCGGGCCGATGACCCCGGGCATCCCCAACAAGCAGAAGGCCGAGGTGCGCGAACGCTACGCCGCCGGCCAGGCCACCCGCGAGGAGCTGCTGGCCGCCGAATCGGCGTCCTACCACGCCCCCGGCACCTGCACCTTCTACGGCACCGCCAACTCCAACCAGGTGCTGCTGGAAGCGATGGGCGTGCAGTTGCCCGGCGCCTCCTTCGTCAATCCCGGCACCCCGCTGCGCGAGGCGCTGACCCAGCAGGCGACCGAGCGCGCGCTGCGCATCACCGCCCTGGGCAACGACTTCCGCCCGCTGGGCCGCTTGATCGACGAGCGCGCCATCGTCAACGCGGTGGTCGCGCTGATGGCCACCGGCGGTTCCACCAACCACACCATCCACTGGCTGGCGGTGGCGCGCGCGGCCGGCATCGTGCTGACCTGGGACGACCTGGACGCGCTGTCGCAGCTGGTGCCGCTGCTGGCGCGGGTGTACCCGAACGGCGAGGCCGACGTGAACCACTTCGCCGCTGCCGGCGGCATCGGCTTCGTGTTCCGCGAGCTGATGGACGCCGGGCTGATGCACGACGACCTGGCCACCATCGTGCCCGGCGGCATGCGCGCCTACGGCGACGAGCCCTGCGTGCAGGACGGCAAGCTGGCCTACGTGCCGAGCCCGGCCAAGAGCGCCGACGAGGCCGTGGTACGCCCGGCGTCCAACCCGTTCGAGGCGCAGGGCGGCCTGCGCCTGCTGCGCGGCAACCTCGGCCGCTCGCTGATCAAGCTGTCGGCAGTGAAGCCGCAGTTCCGCACCATCGAAGCGCCGGCCGTGGTGATCGACGCGCCGCAGGCGCTGAACAAGCTGCACGCCGCCGGCGCGCTGCCGCACGACTTCGTGGTGGTGCTGCGCTACCAGGGCCCGCAGGCCAACGGCATGCCGGAACTGCATTCGCTGGCGCCGCTGCTGGGCCTGCTGCAGAACCAGGGCCGGCGCGTGGCGCTAGTCACCGACGGACGCCTGTCCGGCGCCTCCGGCAAGTTCCCCGCGGCCATCCACGTGACCCCGGAAGCGGCGCGCGGCGGCCCCCTGGCACGCGTGCGCGAAGGCGACATCGTGCGCCTGGACGGCGAGGCCGGCACCCTGGAAGTGCTGGTGGACGCCGCCGAGTGGGCCGCACGCCCGCTGGCGCCGAACACCGCGCCGGCCGCGCACGACCTGGGTCGCAACCTGTTCGGGCTCAACCGCCGCATGGTCGGTCCGGCCGACCAGGGTGCGCTGTCGATCTCCTGCGGCCCGCCGGCCGCCGACGGCGACCTGTGGAACTACGACGCCGAGTACGACCTGGGCCGCGATGCCGAGGCCGCCGCCGCGCCGCACGAAGCCAAGGACGCCTGACCGGCGCCGCCGTTCGCCCTACCCCGCCCTGGCCGTGCGCGGCCAGGGCCTCGCCCCCATCGCAACCGAGACGCCCATGACCATCGCCGAACACCAGACCAAGGCCGAACAGCTGCTGCGCGCGGCCGGCATCCTGCCCGTCGTCACCGTCCACACCCTGGAAGAAGCGCGCCGCGTGTCGGCTGCGCTGCTCGAAGGCGGCCTGCCGGCGATCGAACTGACCCTGCGCACGCCGGTGGCGATGGACGCCCTGGCGATGCTCAAGCGCGAACTGCCGGACATCGTGATCGGCGCCGGCACCGTGCTCAACGCCACCCAGCTGCAGCAATCGATCGACGCCGGTGCCGATTTCATCGTCACTCCGGGCACCACCCCGACCCTGGCCGACGCGCTGGCGCAGGCGCCGCTGCCGGTGGTGCCGGGCGCGGCCACCCCGAGCGAACTGCTGGCGCTGATGGAGCGCGGCTTCCGCGTGTGCAAGCTGTTCCCCGCCTCCGCCGTCGGCGGCCTGGCGATGCTCAAGGGCCTGGCCGGCCCCCTGGCCGAGCTCAAGCTGTGCCCCACCGGCGGCATCGGCGAAAGCACCGCCGCCGAGTACCTGGCCCAGCCCAACGTGGTCTGCATCGGCGGCTCGTGGATGGTGCCCAAGGACTGGCTGGCCGACGGCGCCTGGGACAAGGTGCGCGAGAGCTCGGCGAAGGCGGCGGCGATCGTGCGTGAAGCCGGGAATCGGGATTCGGGAATCGGGAATCGGTAAAAACCCGAACCTCGGCTCTCACAACTCCATACTCCAGAAAGCAAAAGCGCCGGCATGCCGGCGCTTTTGCTTTTGCGATTCCCGATTCCCCACTCCCCATTCCCGGCCTCACCGCACCTCGATCTGCACATCCGCCGGCAACGCGTGGATGCGCAGTTCACCGTGCTCCCACTGCGCAGCCTCGCCGTTGACCAGGGTGCGGCCCGGTTCGCCCGGGTACGGCCACGGCAGCACCAGGCCGCCGCTGGGCATGCGCAGGCCCTCGGGGATGTTCAGTAGCAGCCGGTTCTTCTGCCGGCGCAGCTGGTAGCTCAGCGGGCCCTGCGGGGTGCGCAGCTGTTCGATCGCCACGCCCTTGCCGTCGAGCCAGTCGGCGGGGATGCCGGCGGCCAGCACCAGGCTGTCGTCGACGTCGCGGGCGTAGGCGAACATGTCCAGCACCGAGCGCACGAAGTCCGAGGCCACCCAGGCATGCGGCAGGTCGCCGAGGAAGAACGGCTTGCGCGGCGTGCGCGAGACCACTTCGGCCCACTGGTTCCACGCCTGCGGCGTGCGGTCCTTGAAGAAGAACTGCGTGGCCTCCCACGCGCGCTCGCGCCAGCCCAGGCGCACGAACGCGGACACGTTGCGCCACTCGTAGGGGGTGTAGTCCTTCCACTCGCGGGTGCCGTCGCGGCGGCCGACGAACTCGCTCCAGTAACGCTCGAAGGTGTTGTCGAGCAGCGCCTGCGGCAACCGGCCCTGCTCGCCGCCCGGCGCCAGCGCGATGGTGGTCGAGGTCGGGTCGAAATCGCCCAGCTCCGCCGAGCCCGGCAGGAAGTCGATGTGGTGCTGCCGGGTGGCCGCGTCCAGCGAGGCGTACAGGTCCTGGCGGAACTGGTCGCGCGAGGCCGCGAAGCGCGCGGCATCGTCGATGCGGCCGAGTTCGGCGGCGATGCTCACCGCATCCTTGTAGCCGCGCAGCGCCCAGAAGTTGTCCCAGTACGAGTGCATCGGCTTGGCCGAATAGCCCTCGTGGCTGATCGACACCGGCATCATCCCGTAGAAGGCCGCGTTGCGCGCGCGGTTCTCGTCGGTGCGCTCGCTCAGCCGCAGCTGTTCCATGTAGGTGTACGCGCCGAGCACGTGCGGCCACATCTGTTCCAGGAAGGCGCGGTCGCCGCTGTAGCGGTAGTAGTCGGCGACGCTGTAGATCAGTTCGCCGTGGCTGTCGTTCTCCGGCACCGGATCGCTGCCGCGGTCGTCCACGCAGCACGGCACCATGCCGTTGGCGAACTGGTACGGCGCATACCACTCCACGTACTCGCGCACCACGTCGGCGCGGCCCAGCCGCAGCAGGCCTTCGGAGATCATCGCGCCGTCGCGGATCCAGCTGCGCGAATACGAACGCGTGCCCGGCTGCAGGCGCGGCCCGATCCGCGAGATCAGCATGTGCGCCAGCGCGGTGCGCAGCGTGTCGGTCACCGCCTTGCCCTGCGCAGGCACGTGCAATTGCACGCGGTCCAGCTTCTCGTGCCACTGCGCGGCGACCTGCTGCTGCGCGCGCGCCGCGTCGAAGCCTGCCGGCACGCCGGCGTTGCCGGTCTGCGGGATCACCAACGCCACCTCGCGCACCTCGCCCGGGGCCAGGCGCCCGCGGTACAGCAAGGCGCCGGAGGCCAGTCCGTCCGGATCCTGCGCCTGCTGCGGCAGGCCGCTGGCGTCGGTGCTCAGCCGTTCGACGTCCATGCCGGCGTCGAACGCGCTTGCGTAGGCGGCGTCCGGCTTCTGCACCGCGAACACCCGCGGCTGGCCGTTGACCTGCACCTGCGTCCCGGCGAAGGCCAGCGAGCGGATCGGGCTGACCCCGCCGACCGTGTTGAGGAACTGGCTGGGCGGATTGACCTGGAACGGACGCACCGCCAGCGCCAGGGTGTAGTCGTGCGGCTGCTTGCCCGGGTTGCTGAGCCGGTAGCGCGCCACCAGTTGCGCCTGCTCCGGCTCGCCCTGCACGAACGCGGTCACGCGCAGCGCGGCGTTGTCGTGGCTCCAGTCCACGCTGGGAATCGGCAGGTAGTCGTCCTGCAGGCTCTGCGCGGTCTTGACGTCGGCCCAGCTCAGACGCTTGCCGTCCAGCAGCAGGAACGGCTCGATGCTGAAGCCGCCCTTGCCCACCTCGATCGCGCCATCCTCGCCGACCAGGCCCTGCTCGCGGCCGCCATCCAGGCCGACGATGGTCCAGTACGGCTGCTCGCCGCTGAAGCCGCGCGGGAACCAGCCGCGGGTCGATTGCGCCGCCACCGACTTGATGAAGTCGTTCTGGGTGGCGGCGAAGGCCAGCGGCTGCAGCGTGATGTCGGCGATGCCGTAACGGAAGCTGGGGCCGTCCTGCAGGTCGAAGCGCACGTAGCGCGCCTCGGTTTCCGGCAGCGCCAGCCAGTCGGTGCCGCCGTTGCCGGCGGTCACGCTGCGCAACTCGCGCCAGCTGCGCCCGTCGGCCGAGCCTTGCACGGTGTAGCGCGAGGCATAGACGCCCGGCGCCCACTGCACCTTGGCGCCGCCGAACTCGCGCACCTTGCCCAGGTCCAGCATCACCGTCTGGGTCTTGGCGTTGCCGCTGTACCAGACGGTGTCGGGCTTGCCGTCGGCGATGCGCTGCTCCAGCGCCGGCGCGGTATCGGTGTTGACCTTGACCGTCAGCGGCGAGGTGTCCTGCGGCGGCAACGGGGTCAGGGTCAGCTGATCGAAGCACACCGTGCCGGCGCCGCCGACCTGGTTGTAGATGGTGAACTCGATCTGTGCGCTGCGGGTCAGTTCCTTCTCCGGGCTCGGTCCCCAGGCCTTGTCGATCTGCCGCTTCTTGTAGGTGACCGTGCTCCACTGCGTGGGGAAGTCGTAGCGCGGCCGGTTGACCCACCACACGTTGTCGCCGCTGGCGTCGACCAGCTTGAACTGCAGGTCGTTGCTCGGCGACTCGCCGCGCAGCTGGAACGAAAACTGGTAGTTGTCCGGGTACTCGATCGGCACGCTGCGGCGGATCCCGGCATAGCCGGACACGCCGTTGAAGTCGTAGTCCAGGCACAGCGCCTTGGCGCGGCCGCCGCTGGGCGCCTGCACCAGCCGGGTCGAGGCGGTGACCTGGTTGGAGACGACGATCTGCCACTTGTCCAGATCGTTGAAGCTGTCCAGCGTCACCGTGGAGGTCGGCGGCGCGGCGACGGCATGGGTGGCCGCCAGTCCCAGCATCGCCAGCATCGCGCGTGCGCACGTCATCGCCATCCCGTCCCTCATCGCCTTCCCCGTCGCTGTCGTTTCGTTGCGTGTCTGCTTGTATGTGTCTGTGCATCCCAGCGGGCATCGCACCCATCGGCGCGCCACGGCATCGCCTTGCATGTTGTCGCGGCTGAAGCCGCTCCTACACGTCAGGCCTGGCCATCCATGGCCGGGCGTTCGGCGCAACGCGCGCCAGTGGCGCTCGATGTTCCGCTTCACCGCTGCCATCCATGGCGTGACAATCCCACACCAGATCGTCCGGCCTGGCCATCCATGGCCAGGCGTTCACGAACGCGCGAGCCAATGGCTCGCAAGCGCGTTCGCTCACCCCTTCACGCTGCCGAGCAGCAGGCCCTGGATGTAGTAGCGCTGCAGCGCCAGGAACAGCGCCAGCACCGGGACCACCGTGACCACCGCGCCGGCCATCATCATCTCCACGTCCATGATGTGCTCGCGCGACAGCGCCGCCAGCGCCACCGGCAAGGTGTAGTGCTCCTGGTCGGTCAGCACGATCAGCGGCCACATGAAGTCGTTCCACGCGGCCATGAAGGTGAAGATGGTCAGCGTCACCAGCACCGGCTTGAGCATCGGCAGCACGATCTGGAAGAAGATCCGCAGCTCGCCGGCACCGTCGATACGGGCGGCCTCCAGCAGCTCGTCCGGGATCGAGCGCGCGTACTGGCGCACCAGGAAGATGCCGAACACCGTCGCCAGCGCCGGCACGACCACGCCGCCGAAGTTGTTGACCAGGTGCAGCTGCTTCATCAGCAGGAACAGCGGCAGCATCGCCACCTGCGCCGGGATCACCAGCGCCGCCAGCAGGATCTGGAAGATCCGCTCCTTGCCGACGAAGCGCAGCTTGGCGAAGGCATAGCCGGCCATGGTGTTGATCAGCAGCGAACCGAAGGTGATGGCGCACGACACCAGCAGGCTGTTGGCGAAGTTGCGGGCCATGCCGGTGCGCGAGAACAGCTCGCCGTAGTTGGCCAGGGTGGCGCCGGTGGGCAGCATCGGCGGCGGGAAGCGACTCGCTTGCCCGGCCGGCATGAACGACACCGACACCATCCACAACAGCGGCGCCAGGCTGATCACGGCGAGCAGCAGCAGCCCGCCGTTGACCAGCAGCGTGTTCCAGCGCGAGGCGCCGATCTCCCGGCTCATACCAGGTCCCTCTTGCGGCCGAAGCGCAGCATCACCGTCGTCACTCCCAGGATGATCAGGAACAGCAGGAACGCCACCGCCGAGGCACGGCCGAGGTTCCACCACTTGAAGCCTTCCTCGAACATGTAATACAGCACGCTGACCGTGCTCTGCAGGGGATCGCCGCGGGTCATCACGTAGGGTTCGGCGAACAGTTGGAAGTAGCCGGACACGGTAATCACCCCGACCACCAGCAGCACCGGCCCCAGCATCGGCAGGGTGATGTGCAGGAACTGCCGCCACTTGGAGGCGCCGTCGATGCGCGCGGCCTCGTACAGGTCCTGCGGGATCGCCTGCAGGCCGGCGAGGAAGATCACCATGTTGTAGCCGAAGTTCTTCCACACCGCGAACAGCATGATCGTCGGCATCGCCCAGTGCGGATCGCCGAGCCAGTCGATCGGGCCGATGCCCAGGTGCGCCAGGCCGTAGTTGACCAGGCCGTAGCTGGTGTGGAACAGGTAGCGCCAGATCACCGCCACCGCCACCAGCGTGGTCACCACCGGCGCGAACAGCGCGGTGCGGAACAGCGCCTTGAAGCGCGCCACCGGCGCGTTCAGCAGCAGCGCCGCGCCCAGCGAGGCGCCGATGGACAGCGGCACGCCGACGATCACGAAGTACGTGGTGTTCCACAGCGACTTCCAGAACATCGGCGTCTGCAGCAACTCGATGTAGTTGCCGAAGCCGACGAAGCGCAGGTTGTGGCGGTCGGCCAGCGAATACAGGTCGAAGTCGGTGACGCTCAGCGCCAGCGCCGACAGCACCGGCAGGCCGAAGAACACGCCGATCACGATCAGCGCCGGGCCGGCGAACAGCCAGCCGATCAGGGAACCGCGCTTCATGGCGCCGCTCCCGCGGCCGGCGCCGCCGTGCCTTCGCGGTGCTGCTGGTGGATCCAGCGGCGTTTCTCCAGGATCTCGTCGACCCGCTTGTCCAGTTCCCGCATCGCCTTCTCCTGCGGCTCGCCGCCGCGCACCACGCGCTCGGTGGCCAGCCGCATCTCCTGCACGATGCGCTCCCACTCCAGCACCTTCGGTGCCGGCTTGACCCGCTCCAGCTGATCGCGGAAGGCGTGCGCCAGCGGATCGTCGGCCAGCGACGGATACGCCCAGGTGCTGCGCCGCGGCGGCATGTCGCCGATCAACGCGTGGAAGCGCGCCTGGATCTGCGGCCGCGACAGGAACTCGATCAGCTTCCACGCCGCGTCCTTGTGCTCGGACTTGCGGAAGATCACCAGGCTGGTGCCGCCGGCGATGCCGGCGCCGGGGCCGTCCGGGCCCGGCAGCGGCATGGTGCCCCACTGGTCCTTGAGCGCAGCCGGCTGCACCTTGCGGAACTCGCGGATGTTCCACGGGCCGGAGATGTAGAACGCGTAGAAACCGTTGAAGAACTCGTCCCAGACGTTGGAGATCTGCGTCTCCGACATCTTCGGCGCCCAGCCCTGGTCGAACATGTTGGCGTAGAACGCCAGCGCCTTGCGGAAGCCGGGGCTTTCGAAGTTGCCGTAGTTGTTGTGGTCGCGCAGCAGCGGATCGGGCAGTTGCAGGCCCAGCGACAGTTGCTGCTCGAACTCGTTGAGCGGCATCAGGATGGCGTAGCGCTTCGGCCCGACATGCTTCTTCACCGCCGCCATCGCCTGCTCCCACTCGGCCCAGGTCTGCGGCAGCTTGGTCACCCCGGCGTCGCGCAGCATGTCCTTGCGATAGAACAGCAGGCGCGTGTCCACGTACCAGGGGATGCCGTAGAGCTGGCCATCGATGACGCTGGTGTCCCAGATGCCGGGGAAGTAGTCCTTCGGGTCGACCACCTTGGAGCGCTCGACATAGGGCTGCAGCGGCTGCAGCGTGCCCAGTTCGGCGAATTCCGGGATCCAGGTGTTGCCCAGCTGGCACACGTCCGGCAGGCCGTCGGCGGCGAAGGCGGTCAGCAGCTTCTCGTGCGCGGCGGTCCACGGGATGTTCTGGATGTCCACGTGGATGCCGGGATTCTCCTTCTCGAACTCCGGGATCAGCTCGGCCACCACCTCGGCCTCGCGGCCCATCGCCCAGAACCGCACCACCTCGCCCTGCGGCGCGCGCGCGCACCCGCACACGGCCACCATCAGCAAGCCCAGCGACACCCAACGACCGATCATGCGTGCTGCGCTCATTCGGGCTTCTGCGGCTGGCGCTGGTCGGGGTTCTGTTGCGCCTGCGCGGCGGCGGCGCGCGATTCGGCGATGCCGATCGCCCGCGCCGCGGCGGCCTGCTCGTCCTTCTTCGGCACCGGCTGCGCCTCGCCCTCCGGAGTCAGCCAGCCGCCGCTGAAGCCGGCGCGCTCCAGTCCGGTGCGGATGTACTTGTTCTTCTTCATCACGTTCCAGACGAACTCGTTGCGGTAGTTGGCGATCATGGTCAGGATCGGGCCCTGGTCGATGCCGATGTAGTCGCTGGAGACCCAGCCGCGTCCGGGCACGACGCGCCCGGTCTTGAGCGGGATATCGTAGTTGAAGCTGGGGTTGAACGAATCCAGGAAGCCGTAGCTGGAGTAGATGAAGTCGCCGTAGCGCTTGTGCATCTCCTCGGTGGCCGGAATCACCACTTCCGGCGCGAACACCAGCGAGGCCACCGCCGCGGTCGGCGCGATGGTGCCGTCGTCGAAGTTCTCGCGCAGGCCGGCGCCGCGCGAGGAATAGTGGCGGAACTGGCGTTGTTCGCCGCGATACTCCTGCTCGGTGTTCTGCGGCCCGTCACTGGCGGTCAGGCCCCACACGTTCTCGCCGTAGTCCTTCCACTTCATCGGATTGGCGATGGCGTACTCGCGCTGCGCGAGCACCGCGCGGCGGCTGTTGAGGAAGTAGTCGATGCCGCGCTCGCGCATGTACTGGTCCTGGATGTCGCGGAAGTCGATCCAGACATGGCTGTACTGGTGCGCGAACATCGGCCCGAACGACAGGTATTCCTGGCCGTAGTACACGCCCCAGTCGTTGTTGTAGGTGCGGGTCCACACCGTCCACGCATCCGGGCTCACCGCATGGGTGGGCGATCCCAAGGCCAGCACGTACAGCATCATCGCTTCGTTGTAGCCCATCCAGTCGTGGCTGATGAAGCCGCTTTCGGGGAACCAGCCCATCGAGATCAGCGGATCGCGCTGCTGCAGCCAGGTCCAGTCCACGCGCCGGTACAGCGTGTCGGCGATCTCGCGGATCTCCTTCTCGCGCGGGTCGTCGCCGTCGTAGTACGACTGCGCGAACAGCACGCCCATCATCAGCAGCGCGGTATCCACGCTCGACAGCTCCACCCAGCTGTCGTAACGGTGGCCGTTCTGCATGTCCAGAAAGTGGTAATAGAAGCCCTTGTAGCCGGCCTTGCCGGTGCGCTGCGGGCCGACCGGCGCATCGCGGAAGAACTTCAGCGTGGTCAGGGTGCGATCCACCGCCTGGGTCCGGCTGATCCAGCCGTTCTCGATGCCGATGGGATACGCCGTCAGCGAGAACCCCACCGACGCGATGCTGGCGAACGGACGCGACGGGAAGCGGTCGGGGGTCAGGCCATTGGTGTCGTTGGTGGTGTCCCAGAAGAACTGGAAAGTGCGCCGCTCGATGTCGCTGAACAGCTGCGGCAGCTCGGGCTTCAGCGGTTTGGGCGGCAGTTCCGCCTCGACCAGGATTACCTGCACCGGCTTCTTCTCCACCGCCTTCGGCTCCTCGACCTTCTTACACGCCGTCAGCAGCACCCCTGCTGCCATCACCATCAACGAAAACCTGATGAACCTGCGCTGCTTCTTCATCGTGCCCCCCGTGAAATCGTTTACATGCACGCAAAAAATACCCCACTTCCGCATCGCCGCGGCCCCCGGTGCACGGGAGCCGCGGCGACCTTGCTTACCAGTTCAAGCCGAACGACAGCTTGAACGTCCGCATCGGCGAGGCGAGCACGCCGTTCGGCGTACCGAACGCCGTATTCAGATCGGCGTACGTTCCGGTTGCGGTGTTGTAGTCCGCGTAGTTGGTCCAGTTGAACAGATTGATGACATCGGCGCGCACGTTGAACTTGATGGCCGACCCGGTATCCCATTCCTTGTTCGCCGCCAGGCTGAATTCCTTGTAGCCCAGCGTGGCGTCCGGCTTGTACTGAATGATATAGCACTGGTCGTTGCCCGCCAGGCAGTTGGTGCCGTAGCGCGGGGTCTGGCTGGCCAACGACAGCTTGGCCGACAGGGTGACGTCGTACGGCAGATCGTAGATGCCGGTGACCACCAGGCGGTTCTTCGGGATGCCGCCGGCCTCACGCCAGCCGTAGCCGGCCATCGACGGCTGGTCCAGCGCATAGTGCTCGCCGTACTGGCGGTTTTCCTTCGCGTCGGAGAAGGTGTAGGCCACGGTCAGGCCCCAGCCGGACTCCTTGTCGTAGGGCTTGTCCAGCTTCAGCGCCAGTTGGTTGTTGCGCGTCTTCAGGCCGTTGGTGCCGAGCACGATCGCGCTGTAGCCGTTGGGCGAATCGGTGGGCACGCCGGAGGTGGTGCCGGGCAGGAAGAACGACCCGTCGGCACGGCGGTTGCCGCGCAGGAACACGAAGCCGTCCTCGCTGACGATGCGGCTCAGGGTCACGTCCGTGTACCAGTCGTTGCCCCAGAAATGCACCATGTTGCGCATGCCCAGGCTGAACTGGTCGGAGTACGGCACCTTGATGTTGTTGTCGATCAGGTAGACCTCGCGACCGCCGCCGGCGCCGCCGGTGTTGGAGGCGGCCAGCCCAGCCAGGCCGGCCTCGGTCGCGTAGCTTTCGTTCCACTGCACACACGGGCTACCTAGACACTCGGCCGGATTGCCTGTCCTGCTGAAGTAGTAGCTGTAGGAGCGGAAGTTGTTGTTGAGCTGCTCCAGCGCCAGGTAGTCGAACAGGTTGCGGTCGTACGCACGGCCGGCACCGCCGTAGATCACGTGCGCCTGGTCGCCGAACAGGTCGTAGGAGAAGCCCAGGCGCGGCTGCCAGGCATCCTTGAACGCCTTGCGGTTGTTGCCGGTGCTGATGTAGTTGGCGATGTCGTAGTTGGCGTTGTCCAGATTGCGCCAGTTCAACAGCGCGCTGGCGACGTCGGCCGGGGTGACGAAGTCGAGGAACGACGGGGTCTTCTCGTAGTCGTAGCGCACGCCCAGGTTCAGGGTCAGGTGCTCGTTGACCTCCCAGTCGTCCTGCAGGTAGATGCCGTACTGCTTGTTCTGCGACTGCACCGAGCCGCCGTCGCCGGTGTCGCCGAAGCGCACCCGGTACGGGGTGCCGACATCGCTGAGGATGTTGTAGTAGTACTGCGGATTGGCCGGATTGATCTGGGTCGAATCGAGCTGGATGTCCTTGTACTTCAGACCCATCTTGATGGTGTGGCTGCCGTGCCAGTCGAGGCTGTTGAGGGTCAGGTCGTCCTGCAGGGTCCAGCCCTTCTGGCCCTTGTTCTGGAAGCTGCTGCCGGCGCCGGCGCTGAGGATGGTGGTCTCGTTGCCGGCCTGCGGCACATAGGACAACACGTAGCCGCTGCCGTCGGTGAGCGGGGTCTGGGTCCAGAACGCGCTCTCGTAGCTCAGGTTCAGATCGTTGAGGAAGGCCTCGCCGCTGTACTGCCAGCGCAGGTTGGCGCGCTTTTCCTTCTGCCCGTTGCTGCTGCCGTGCTGGTAGGTGGTGGTGTTGCCGATGTCCGACAGCTCGTCTTCCTTGCGGTACTTGCCGGTCAGCTCGAACAGGTTGTTGTCGCCCAGGGTCCAGTCGATCTTGCCGAAGTACAGGTCTTCCTTGAACGGCGTGCTGTAGGTGGCGACCAGCGGCTGCAGCTGCGCCGGCAGCTGGTCGACGCGGTCGGCGTAGATGCCGCCCGGAATCACCGTGTTAGGCGTGGTGTATTCCTTGGCCTCGTAGGCCACGAAGAAGTGCGCGCGGTCCTTGAGGATCGGGCCGCTGAAGGTGGCGCCGTACTGGGTCTCGGAGAAGTCGTCGCGCTGGCCGGCCTTGCGCTCCAGCGGGCTTTCGGCACGCCAGTCGTCGTTGGTCGTATCCCAGAAGAAGCTGCCGTGGAAATCGTTGGTGCCGGACTTGGTCGAGGCGACGATCGCCGCACTGCTGACCTGGTCGAACTCGGCCTTGTAGTTGGAGGTGATGACCTTGTACTCGCCGATCGCCGACTGCGGGAACGGGTTGCCGCGGCTGGAATCCTGGCCGCTGACGCCGCCGGTCAGCACGTAGTTCTTCTGGCTGATGCCGTCGATGTAGACGTTGGTGCCGTTGGCCGAGGTCGCGCCGGAGCGCACCGTGGTGTTGCCCTTGGCGTCGCGCTGGAACTGCACGCTCGGCACGCTGTCGGCCAGCTCAAGGAAGTTGCGCGTGGCCTGCGGCAGCTTCTCGATCTGCGCGTTGGAAATGTAGGTGGCGTTCTCCGAGGTACGGGTTTCCACCAGCACCGGCGGCGCCTGTACCTGCACCGCGTCGAGCGTGGTCGCGCCCTGCCCGTTGGCGGTGGCCGCTTCGCCGCCCACGCCCAGATCCAGGGTGGCGGTCTGTCCGACCTGCACGGTGACGTTCTGCGAGGTGGTCTTGCCGTCGGCGGTGACGTCGATGCGGTAGGAACCCGGCGGCAGGCCGCCGACCGAATAGGTGCCGTTGTTGGCCTGCACGCTGCGGCTCAGACCGGTGGCCAGGTTGGTGGCGGTGACCTGCGCGGACGCGGCCGGCGCCGAATCGACCTTGACCTGGCCGCGGATGGTGGCACCGGTGCTTTGCGCGAATGCCGGCGCGGCGCCCAGCAGCAGACAACTGGCGAGGGCGCAGCTCAACAGCTTGCGCGTGGGCCGGGCGGAGTGCGGGGTGTGTTGCATGTGGGGTTTTCCCTCCAGGAAGACGTGATGCTCGTTATGGGTGGTGCGTGGTGCTTCGATGGAACGAAGTGGAACAAGCGATGCGGCGCAGAAGAGTGCGTCGCATCAGGAACGGGCCGTGCTGGAATCGCGCACGACCAACGTAGGAACCAGGGTCTGCCGCTGCCGGTCGTCCGCGTCGGGCCGATCGATCAATTGCAGGAGGCGGTGCATCGCCTGCTCACCAAGCCCGGCGATGCTGACGCGCATGGTGGTGAGGGATGGGTGAACGAAACGCGCCAGCGGAATGTCGTCGAAGCCGGCCAACGCGATGTCGTTGGGCACGCGCACGCCGCTCTGGGTGAAGGCGTAGAGGCAGCCGAGCGCGGTCATGTCGTTGGCGGCGAACACCGCATCGGGCAGCGTGCCGGCCTGCAGCATCGCCTGTCCGGCGCGATAGCCGGAGGCTTCGTCGAAGTCGCCCGGGAACTCCTGGCCATGCGCTTCGCCGGCATGGCGTGCGATGGCGTCGCGGAAGCCGCGCAGGCGTTCGCGCGCGTCGAAGTTCAGTTCCGGACCGCCGATGAAGGCGATGCGGCGATGCCCCATCGCCAGCAGGTGCTCGGTCATCGCCACCGCGCCGGCGTGGTCGTCGATGCTCAGCACCGGATATTCGGTGCCCGGCAGGTGGGTGTTGATCAACACCGTCGGCAACGCCTGCGGCAGGTTGTCGGTGAGAAAGCCCGGGCGCTCGGCGTACGGCGACAGCACCAGCAGGCCGTCGACGCGGCCGCGCATCGCCCGCAGCGCCCGCCCCTGCTCTTCCGGGTCGCCGTGGTAGCTGGACACCAGCAGGTGCTGGCGGCGCGCGCGGGCGGCGCCGTCGATGCCGCGGATCAGTTCGGAGAAGAATTCGCCGTACAGGTCGGGCAGCACCACGCCCAGGGTCTGGGTACGGCGGCTGCTGAGGCTGCGCGCGGCCGCATGCGGGCTGTAGCGCAGGCGCTCGGCCACTTCCAGCACCAGGGTGCGCACCGGTGCGGCCACGTTTTCGTGGCCATTGAGCGCACGCGACACGGTGGCCACGGAAACCCGGGCCTCGCGTGCGACGTCTTTGATGGTAACCGCGCTCTTCGCCATCGTGCCGCCCTCCGCGGCAGAGACCTTGAGAAACTGGCGCGGACTGTAATCGTTTTCAGCGCGAGGCAGAAGCCCTTTGTTATTTTTACAATAAACGCCTTATTTTTCAGTCACTTGAATAATGAGAAACCGGTCGGAATCGTGCCGCAATGCAGCATAATCCAGGTGCAGATTCCGCTTTTTCCCGGGGTGCACACCCCTGTTTGGACCGGTAGCAGCCGTCGCCAGCGGGTGTCAGCCGCCCGTGCCCGGCACCTCGGCGCGGATCGACAGCGCGTGGATGTCGGTCTGCATCATCTCGCCCAGCGCCGCGTAGACGGCGCGGTGGCGGGCCAGCGGCCCCATGCCGGCAAAGGCCGCACTGACCACGCGGACATTGAAATGTCCCCGGCCGTCGCGCGCGCCGGCGTGGCCGGCATGGCGCTGGCTGTCGTCCTCCACCTCCAGCGCCTGCGGCGCGAACGCCGCCTCCAGCGCGGCGCGGATCCGCGCCACCCGCTCGGCGCCGACCTGGCTCATGGCAGCACCTTGCGGAACGGCCGCACCTCGACCCGCGCATAGACGCCGGCATCGACATACGGATCGGCCTCGGCCCAGGCCCGCGCCTCGGCCAGCGAGTCGAACGCGGCCACCACCAGGCTGCCGCTGAAGCCGGCCGGACCCGGATCCTCGGCGTCGATCGCCGGGCACGGCCCGGCCAACAACAGCCGCCCGGCTTCCTGCAATGCGGTCAGCCGCTGCAGATGCGCCGGCCGCGCCGCCGCCCGCCGCGGCAGCGCATCGGCCACGTCGTACCCCTCGATC
The DNA here is from genome assembly GCF_009192895.1 of Xanthomonas sp. LMG 12460. Lineage (NCBI taxonomy): Bacteria > Pseudomonadati > Pseudomonadota > Gammaproteobacteria > Lysobacterales > Lysobacteraceae > Xanthomonas > Xanthomonas sp. LMG 12460. The sequence goes on from NZ_NKUH01000073.1 coordinate 90,756, forward strand.
ACGTACCACATCGCGTCTCCGCCCTCGTTGCCTATCCAAAGACCTGTCATTGTAGAACCTGCCCCGGCACGGCGGCGCTGGACACCGACCCCGCCGGCGCATTACCCTTGGTCGTATTGCACGCGGCCGGATGCAGCGGCCCGTCGGTGATCGGCGACCCCAAGCCCCTTCCGACGACCGATTCGCTGCCTGACACCGCCCGCGCAGACGTCCTCCTCTGCAGTTCCCGCCGCCACGACACGCGTGGCGTGCGTCGTGTGTCTTGTTGAAGTACCGAGCGCGTTGCGGGGACGACGCGCCATTGAACCGCAGCACTGCCGGCAAGGAGCCGCGCCGGGTCGCGCCTGCCCGGCCCTTCGCTACCGCAACACCGATGTCCAACCGATGACTTCCGAACTCGCGCTCGACGCGAACCCGCCAACCCAGACGACCCCGCCACAGCAGCAGGAAATGCCGCTGGCGGTCGTGCATGGGCAGCCGGTCCTGCAGATCCCGCAGGATCTTTACATCCCGCCGGATGCGCTGGAAGTGATCCTGGATGCGTTCGAAGGCCCGCTGGACCTGCTGCTGTACCTGATCCGCCGGCAGAACCTGGACATCCTGGACATCCCCGTCGCCGAGATCACCCGGCAGTACGTGGACTACATCAACGTGATGCAGGAGCTGCGCTTCGAACTGGCGGCCGAATACCTGGTGATGGCCGCGATCCTGGCCGAGATCAAGTCGCGGATGCTGCTGCCGCGGCCGCCGGCCGAAGACGGCGAGGAAACGGACCCGCGCGCCGAACTGGTCCGCCGCTTGCAGGAGTACGAACGCTTCAAGCAGGCGGCCGAGGACATCGACGCGCTGCCGCGGCAGGACCGCGACACCACCCCGGTGCACGCCCATGTGCCGGACCGTGCCGCGGTCAAGCTGCCGCCGCCGGTGGAGTTGAAGGAAATGCTGCTGGCGCTGTACGACGTGCTCAAGCGCGCCGAGCTGTTCAGCGGCCACGCCATCAAGCGCGAGGCGCTGAGCGTGCGCCAGCGCATGGGCGATGTGCTGGGCCGTCTGGACGACGGCAAGTTCCACCGTTTCGAATCGCTGTTCAGTGCCGAGGAAGGCAAGCTGGGCGTGCTGGTCACCTTCCTGGCGCTGCTGGAACTGGCCAAGGAGCAGTTGCTGGACATCGTCCAGGAACCGCTGGCGCACGTCCCCGCCGAGGCCGCCGAGCGGCCGCCGATGCCGCCGATCTACGTCAAGTCGCTGGCACTGGGCAACACCAACGCGCCGCTGCAGTTCAACAGCGAGTTCGACGACAGCGACGCCGCCGACGCCACCACCTGAGCCACCGAGAACCCGCCCCCGCATGGATCAAGCGCTGATCAACCGCATCGTCGAGGCCGCCCTGCTCGCCGCCAACCAGCCGTTGCCGCTGGCGCAGTTGCACGGCCTGTTCCCGGAGGAGGAACCCGCGCCGCCAGGCAGCATCGAGCGCGCGCTGGAACTGCTGCGCGAGGCCTGCGAGGGCCGCGGTGTGGAACTGGTCGAAGTGGCCTCCGGGTTCCGCTACCAGGTGCGCAGCGACGTGCACGCCTGGGTGGCGCGGCTGTGGACCGAGCGCAAGACCCGCTACACCCGCGCCACGCTGGAGACCCTGGCGCTGATCGCCTACCGGCAGCCGATCACCCGCGGCGAGATCGAGCAGGTGCGTGGCGTGGCGGTCAGCAGCAACATCATCCAGGCGCTGGAAGAGCGCGAGTGGATCCGCGTGGTCGGGCACCGCGACGTGCCGGGCAAGCCGGCGCTGTTCGGCACCACCAAGACCTTCCTGGACTATTTCGGGCTCAAGCGCCTGGACGAACTGCCGCCGCTGTCCGAACTCAAGGACATCGGCGAACTGGAGCCGCAGTTGCCGCTGGACCGCGACGCGCTGCCGGTCGGCGACATGGCCCAGGCCGACGCCGCACCGGGCGACGCCGCCGATCAGGGCAACCAGGGCGACACCACGGCGCAGGCCGCAGCCGCCGGCGAACCCGCCGAGCCTGCCGCGACGGCGCAGGCAGACGCGGCCGATGCCGACGCTGCCGCCGACGCAGAAGCACGCGACACCGCAGCACCGCACACCCCCGTGACCGACGACGCCCACGCGCCGGCGGCCACGGATTCCACGACCGCCCCGACGGGCGAACCCGAAGCCGCGCCGGGAGAGCGCGCGGCGGATGCGAACGAAGCCGAAGACAACGCCGTCGCGACGACGACCGTGGCTGTTGACGATGCCGATTCCGAACCACAGGCCGACGCGCAACGCGCCGGCCGGAGCCAAGTAAATGAGTGACACCTCCCGCAAGCTGTCGTTGAACAAGCTCTCGCTCAAGCGCGACGCCGCTGCCGCCGAGCAGCCGAAACTGGAAGAACGCCTGCACAAGGTCCTGGCCCAGGCCGGACTGGGCTCGCGCCGGGCGCTGGAACAGCGCATCGCCGACGGCCTGGTCAAGGTCAACGGCGAGGTCGCGCAGACCGGCATGTCGATCCGCAGCGGCGACAAGATCGAGCTGGACGGCCGCAGCTTCGTCGCCAGCGCGCTGACCGAGCCCTCGCGCGTGCTGATCTACAACAAGCCCGAAGGCGAAGTGACCACGCGCGAAGATCCCGAAGGCCGCCCGACCATCTTCGAGGCGCTGCCGGCGCTGAAGGGCGCGCGCTGGATCGCGATCGGCCGCCTGGACATCAACACCACCGGCCTGCTGCTGCTCACCACCGACGGCGAGCTGGCCAACGCGATGATGCACCCCTCCTACGAGATCGAGCGCGAGTACGTGGTGCGCGTGCGCGCCCCGGAAGGCGAAGAGACCGTGCCCGACAGCATGATCGAGCGGCTCTCGCGCGGCGTGCTGCTGGAGGACGGCGGCGCCAAGTTCGACGAGATCGAACGCATCGGCGGCACCGACTCGCACGACTGGTTCCGGGTGGTGGTCAAGGAAGGCCGCAACCGCGAAGTACGGCGCCTGTGGGAATCGCAGGGCTGCCAGGTCAGCCGGCTCAAGCGCACCCGCTACGGCAAGATCGCGCTGCCGCGCGAACTGCTGCGCGGGCATTCGATGGAACTGGCGCAGGACAAGGTCGAGGCGCTGCGCGCCGAGCTGAAGCTGGAGGAAGGCACCCCGTCGGCGCTGACCCTGCAGCCGGTGATCGGCCAGCGCAAGGCGGCCAAGGCCACCGTGCAGGTCGGCCGCGGCGGCAACGCCTACGTCAACGGCCACAACACCGCCGACGAAGGCCGCGAGCTGCGCCGCTTCGACACCTTCCGCGAGGACCGCGGCCGCGGCCGCGGCGGCAAGAAGCCGCACGGCGGCCTGACCGTGAGCGGCGAAATGGCCGCCAAGCAATCGCAGAAGCCGTTCAAGCAGCGCACGCCGAAGGGCCCCAAGCCGCTGCCGGACGGCAACCCCGCCGCGTTCCGCACCTGGTACGTGCCCGATGGCGTCAGCACCGGCCCGACCGGCCACCGCAATGCCGGTCCCGGCGGTCGTGGCCAGGGTCAAGGTCAGGGGCGTCCCTACGCCAAGCCGCGTCCGGCTGGTGCCGGCGCTGGTGCGGGCGCCGGCCAGGGCCGCGGTCCGAGCCAGGGCCAGCAGCGCAAGGCGCACCCCTACGGGCATCCGGGCAACGCGCCGAGCTTCCCGTCCGACCACGCCACCCCCGGCTTCAACCCCTACGGCGCCGCGCCGCGCGCAGCGCGCCCGGCCGGCGGCCAGAAGCGCGGCCCGGGTCCGGGCGGACGCCCCGGCGGCGGCAACCGCCCGGCCGGCGGGCGTCCTCCGGGTGGCGGCGGCCGTCCCGGCGGCGGCGGCAACCGCGGTCCGCGCGGCGGCTGAGGACGACGCCGGCGCCGTGCGTGCCGGCCCGCTCCGCACCCGACAGGGCGCCTGCGCAAGCGGCGCCCTGTTTTTTTATGGGGACGTTATCGATCACGGGGACGGCGCGCGCCGTCGCGCCGCGGCAGCCCCCTCACCCAGGTGATGCGACGGCCCGCAGCGCGGCCGCCCGTGCACTCACGCGCCGGCAGGCGCGTTCTCGCAGTCCGCAAACCCCGCCGGGATCTGCCTGGCGGTCCACTTGCCCTGAGACGCTGTCGAAACGAGCAACGCCGAGGTTGCGTCGTAGCTGGGGGCCTGTGTCGCGCCGGGCCTGGCCAATCCCGTGTCATGGAAGCACAGACGTACGGACGTGGCATCGGCCGACAGCACCTCGAAGCGCATCATCCAGCCCTTGTCGGCCTCGAGCAGGCGCGCGCCATGGGCGGTTTTGGTGACATCCACGAAACCATAGTCCGCGAACGTCGTCTTCCCCGGCAGTCGGCGGGGGCCGACCGAGTTGGGGAACGATGTGAGATCAAGCTGCTGGATGACCGCGTCGACGACTCCCGTCTGCTGCGATACGGCCGGAGACGACGCGCCGACGCCAAGCGCGAGAAGGCCAACAAGCATTCCGGAGGTCATGCGGACGATCTCGCGCGCGGAGGGAGGCGTGGATGATAAGCACCGGGGACGCCGGCGCCCAATGGAGATTGCCGCATGCGGTGGCCGCCGACCAGGCGGCACCCGACCGCGTCTCGCAGGCTCGAACGACAGGGACGTGGCGACACCAGCCCACCCGCTGTTGCGCCGTTCGCCCTGCGCGGACGAAGCCGATATCCTGGCGCATCTGGCGGCCGCCGCGGGTGGCCGCCCTCACCGACCAGGAATTCCCGATGACACGGAAGATGAAGATCGCCCTGCCGCTGCTGATCGCCGGCGTACTGAGCCTCGGCGCCTGCCAGAAGGCGCAGCAGAAGGCCCAGGAAGAGATCGCCGCAGCGCAGAACCCCTACCCGGCCAGTTCGCCGCTGCACGCGCCGTTCGACCGCATGCTGCGCAAGCTGGCCAACGACCCGCGCTACGTGGCGTTGCTCAAGCAGAGCGGCCCGCAGGCGCAGCAGGCCGGCTTCCAACTGGCGCAGAACGGCATCGCGCGACTGGACCACGCCACGCTGGAACAGCGCCTGCAGATCCTGTCGCAGGTCAGCGACAAGGTCGACGTACCGCAGTGCGCCGTGCTGGCGCGCGGCGGCAACCCCAACGATGCGCAGGCGCTGAGCGCGGCGATGCTGTCGGGCCTGGAAAAGCTGCCGCAGGCGCAGATCGACCGCTGGTTCGACGTCTCGCTGAAGGCCACCGACGCGGAGTTGAACAAGACCCCGGCGCAGCCGGTGAGCCAGGAGCAGATCCAGGCGGCGATGGGCACCCTGGTCAAGTCGCTGCCCGCCGACCAGCAGCAGCGCCTGATGCGGGTGCTGCCGGAGATCGCCAAGGCCAGCGACGAGGACGCCTGCTGGACGGCGCGGACCCTGTACCGCCAGGCCCTGGCGACGCCCGAGCCGGTACGCGGCCAGTTGGCCTGGGTGTTCGCGCAGCAGTGATGGGCTTGCTGCACGGCGCAGCGGCCGCGCTGGCCGCTGCCTGTGCGGCAACACGTACATGCCGCGCAACCGAACGGCGACCGCGCTGCTATCTCTCGCCTGCCAGCTCCACACGAGCATGACCGCCTGGCCGCATCACGTTCGAGTACCAGGATGCGGGAAAACTGCGCGTACCTGCGGTCGCGCAATCGTCGTCCTGCAGCACGCGCGCCGCTCCCAGGTTCGCGCCCCGGCCCAGCAAGGTGCGCGGCAGCGCCAGCAACACGAACCGGCCGTCCTGCAGCACGGTCAGGGCCAGCCCGTAGCGTTCCAGGTTGCCGCTGGCACCGGGCAACTCCTCGGCCACGCGCAGGAACGGGCTGCGCATTGCCAGTTCCGCCTCGCTCAGCGTCCGCAGGTAGTAGCGACGGCCCTTTAGCCAATATCCGTTCCAGTGTGCATCCCAATACGGGCCTGCCACCGCCAACTGCTCACGGATGTCCGCGCGCAGACAGGCGATGTGCAGGTGCAACTGGTTCTGCGAAGGCAGCGTCTGCGCATCCACCACGACGGCCACCGCAGTATCCGGAACCGGCGCACCCAGCAAATCCGACAGCACGCCACGGGCCCGCCATGCCAGCCAGAAGTAGTTCGGCGTGTCCTGGCGCTGCAACGCGAGATTGGCGGCTCCGATGATGCGGCGGGTCGGCACCAGCCAGGCATGCGCTCGGCCGCGCTCGTCCTGCAGGAGAGCATAGCCCTGCGCAGGGTCCAGGGTCCGGCACGGCGCCGGCACCCCGGAGCCCCGCGCACTGACCTCGCAGCGCCGGTGGACGAGATGCCACAAGGCATTGGCATGATGGCGATATATCGCCAGTGCGGTCCCTAGCCACATCAAAGCGAGCGCCACGATGCCGAAGGCGCGATATCCGGATCTGCTCATCTACGACTTCTCTTCCACAGCCGCGTACGCAGCCGACAAAAAGAAACGCGTCCTCGGACGCGCTTGTGACCAGGAACATGAAAGGAAGCGCCGGCCGACACAGAGGCGTCCGGCCGGCGCCAGCGGTGCTTGTTACCAGACCACACCCGCGCCGACGGCCACGCCGGCATCGCCGCGCGTGGTGGCGCTGGCGTTGACCTTGAACAGGTAGCGGCCGCTTCCGCTGATCGTGGAAACGCCGAACGCGATCGCCTGTTCGCCACGGAACGAGCTCAACGAGACGCCCGCCGCGCTCTGGTCCGGTTGATACGCCTGGGGCAGGCTGGCCATCGCCATCGCCGCGGCCACGCCGGCGCTGGCGCGCCGATCCACCTGATCCACGCGGGAGTCGGTGTAGGCGCGCGACCAGTCCTCTACGCTGTCCAAGCCATCCTGCAACTGTCCCAGGTTGACCGCATCGGTGCGTTCGGTGCCGGCGGCGACGTTGGTGATCTGGCGCTGATTGCTCGCCGAACCGACCGAGACGGTGTCGGCACGGTCGGCGACCGAGCCCTGCCCCATGGCAACACTGTTGGACTCCGTGGCAGTGGCGCCTTTGCCTACGGCAACGCTACCCGCACCTGATGCGACCGCATCCGCCCCCACCGCCGTCGCGTTCGTGCCACTGGCCGTGGTGTTGCTGCCCATCGCCGTGGTGCTGGCGCTCTTGGCCGACGCAGTAGGCCCAACCGCGACCGAGGTGCCGTCATTGCCCACGACGACCAACCCATCGTTCGTCGCCGATGAGGCGCTCGAACCGTTGCTGCCATTGCTGCCATTGCTGCCATCGCTGGCGGGGCTGACGCTGCCGCTGCCGCTTTTGCTGGGATTTCCGGAGATGCCGCCAATGGACTGCTCGAGCGTGGTCAGCGAACTCTGTAGCGTGGAGAGCGAATTGGAGTTGTCCTGCACCTTCTGATTCGTGGCATACAGCTGCGAACCGTTCACCGCATCGGTGCTGCTGGCGCTCAGACGGCCTGCGGCCACATTCTGAATCTGCCGCTCCGCCCCCACCGCGCCGACACTGAACGCACCGACCGGCGCGCTGCCGGCGAAGTTGTAGCTGGAGCCACCGAGCGTTGTGGAACTCACCGCCGTGGTCTCCACGGTACGAGTACCCGAGCCGATCGCCACGTCCTTCGCATTGCTGGCGACCGCATCGGGGCCGATCGCGACGCTGTCGGTGCCGGTCGCGACGCTATCGCTGCCCGTCGAATTGACCCGCAGGTACTTCACACCGTCGCCGCCCTGGATACCCTTGACTGCACCGTCGAGCTTGCTTAGCTCGGTGTTGGTGGCATACAGCTGCGAGCCGTTGACCGCATCGGTGCTGGTCTCGGACACGCGGCCGGCGGCCACGTTGGTCACCGTCCGCTCGTGGCCGGCGCTGCCCACGCTCACCGTGCTGGTCGGCGCGGCGCCGGCGTAGGTGTAGGCGGTGCCGTTGAGGGTCCCGCCGGTGGTCGCCACCGCCGCGGCCGTGCTGCTGCCGCTGCCCAGCGCCACCGCGCCGGCCTGCGCCGCCGCTGCGCCTGCGCCCAGCGCCAGGCTGTCGCCGCCGCTGGCCGTGGCCGCCTTGCCCAGCGCCACGGCGTTGGCCACGGCCGCATCGTTCGCATCGCCCGCCACCGCGCCATCGCCCAGTGCCACCGCGCTGTCGCCGTACGCGTTCGCCGCCGCTCCCACCGCGGTGCTGTCGGCACCAGTGGCGGCGCTGTCCGCACCGGTGGAATTGGTATGGACGTATCTCACCGTGTTGCCGTTCTGGAACTGCTGCACCGTGTTGTCGAGCTCGTCCACCTTGGTGCCGACCTTGCCCAGTTCGGTATTGGTGGCATACAGCTGCGAGCCGTTGACCGCATCGGTGCTGGTCCCGGACACGCGGCCGGCGGCCACGTTGGTCACCGTCCGCTCGTGGCCGGCGCTGCCCACGCTCACCGTGCTGCCCGGCGCGGCGCCGGCGTAGGTGTAGGCGGTGCCGTTGAGGGTCCCGCCGGTGGTCGCCACCGCCGCGGCCGTGCTGCTGCCGCTGCCCAGCGCCACCGCGCCGGCCTGCGCCGCCGCTGCGCCTGCACCCAGCGCCAGGCTGTTGTCGCCGCTGGCCGTGGCCGCCTTGCCGAGTGCCACGGCGTTGGCCACGGCCGAATCGTTCGCATCGCCCGCCACCGCGCCATTGCCCAGTGCCACCGCGCTGTCGCCGTACGCACTCGCCGCCGGCCCCATCGCGGCGCTTTGGGCGCAAATAGCACTAGCGAAGGCCCCTATCGCCATACCATCCTTGCCGCGTGCAAGGGCAGAGACACCCATAGCCATGCCATCTTTGGCGATATCATGGGCGCTGTTGCCGCAATCGCTGCTGTAGCCGCCACTGCAGTCGGCGCCGGTGCCGAA